>NZ_JBPQTQ010000009.1:0-66694 GCF_051386415.1 Streptomyces sp. URMC 129 | reverse complement strand
GCCGTTCCGCCCCGCCCCGGCCTGGCTGGCCGACGCCGTGCTGTACCAGATCTATCCGCAGAGCTTCGCCGACGCCAGCACCAGCGACACCGCCGCCGCCAGCACCGCCCCCTCACCCCGCGCCACCGGCGCCGACCGCATCCCCCGCAACGGACACGGCCCCGCCACGCGCCGAACCGCCGCCGAACGCTCCACCTGCGCATCGAACAGGACGGAAATCAACAGCCCGTCATAATTCGTGGCCATCCGCGCCGCCTGCCCGTGCGTACCGCGCAACGCCAGACACAACCCGCACAGATGCGCCAGCCACTCACCCGCCAGCCCCTCCGGCAACCGATGCCGACACGGCCTGATAATCCCGAACACGCCACCATCCCCCGACTTCCCCACAACGTCCGGGGCACCCTACAACCCGAAAATCCCAAAACCGAAACCGGAGGCCGTGATCTGTCGGTCCGTCACGGTGACGCCGGACGTCTCCACCGGGCGCGCGGTCTCCAGGCGCGGCCGGACCGGGGCGAACGCGGCGGGCTCCCGGCGCGGGTTGACCACCACGAGGTAGCGCCCGCCACGCACATAGACCAGCGGGTAGCCGGTGTGCAGGACCTCGACCCCGGCCCGGCTGCCCAGCTCCGGGGTGGTCCGGCGCAGCGCGATCAGCCGGCGCACCAGGTGCAGCAGGGAGGAGTCGTCGGCGCGCTGCGCCGCCACGGTCGGGCGGCCGGGGTCCGGGTCCGGCGGCAGGTAGAGGCGGTCGGCGGGGGCGGTGGAGAAACCGGCGTTGGGGGAGTCGTCCCACTGCATCGGGGTGCGCGACCCGGCCCGGTTGTAGCGGGGGCCGAGCGCGCTGCCCTCGTGGTCGGGCAGGTCCGGTACGTAGCGCATGCCGATCTCGTCGCCGTAGTAGACGGCGGGCAGCGTGGGCCAGGTGAGCAGGAACGCGAAGGCGGCGTGGAGCTGTCCGGCCGTGCGCGGGCCGCAGGCCAGCCGCGAGAAGTCGTGGTTGGCGGTCGGCAGCACGCAGAAGCCGCGGTCCCCGATGACGGCGGCCACGGACTGCCAGGCGGTGACGAACGTTCCGGCGGTGCCGCCGCCCTCGGCGTCGAAGTAGCAGGGCCGGTGCGTCCAGTGCTCGTGCACGGTGCCGTATCCGTTGTTCCACAGGGAGCGCAGCGGCAGCCCGTCGGAGGGCCCGCCGAACTGGAGGAAGAAGTCCGCGTGGAACCCGGCGGGCACGGACAGGGCCGGGTCGCCCCACTCGGCCAGCAGCGCCGCCTCGGGGTGGGTGCGGTCCAGCCACTCGCGCAGCTCGGCCCAGAGCTTGCCGGTCTCGTGCAGCCCGGGGTCGTCCTTGACCAGGGAGTGCGCCATGTCGACGCGGAACCCGGCCAGGCCCAGCCGCAGCCAGTGGTCCATGATCTCGCGCAGCGAGGCCCGGTTGGCGCGCGGCCCCTCGGCGTCCACCGGCTGCCGCCACGGCTCGGCCGGGTCCTCGCGGGCGTAGCCGAAGTTGAGGGCGGGCTGGCAGTCGAAGAAGTTCGGCAGGTAGCCGCCGGGGCGGCTGCCGGGCGACCGGACGAACCGCTCCGGCAGCCCGTCCGTCTCGCCCGTCCAGATGTACCGGTGGTCGCCGGGGTCGTCGATGGCGTGCCGGAACCACGGGTGCCGGTCGGAGGTGTGGCCCGCCACCAGGTCGAGCAGGACCCGGATGCCGAGCCGCCCGGCGGAGTCGACCAGCTTGGCCAGCTCGTCGGCGGTGCCGTAGCGCGGGGCGACGGAGAGGTAGTCGGAGACGTCGTAGCCGGCGTCGCGGAACGGCGAGGCGAAGCAGGGGTTGAGCCAGACGGTGTTCACCCCGAGCCACGCCAGGTGGTCCAGGTGCGCGGTGATGCCCGCGAAGTCCCCCACGCCGTCCCCGTTGGCGTCGGCGAAGCTCTGCGGATAGATCTGGTACAGCACGGCGTCGGCCAGCCAGGCCGGGGCGGGGCGGAACGGCGACGGCGGGGGCGACGCCGGGTGCGAGGACATGGGAATCACCAGCCTGAGGGGCGCGCGGGCGGGGGGCTCGGGGCGTCAGCCCTTCACCGCGCCCGCGGTGAGCCCGGAGACCACGGCGCGGCGGAAGACCAGGACGAGCAGGGCGATCGGCAGCACCGACACGGTCGCGGCGGCGAAGATCGTTCCGTAGGGGATGGTGAACTGGCTGCCGAAGAGCGCGAGGCCCACCGGCATCGTGCGGTACCGGTCGGCCGTGTTGAGGGTCAGGGCGATCAGGAACTCGGTCCAGCAGGCCGTGAAGGTGAAGATCGCCGCGGTGAACATCCCGGGCCGTGCCTGCGGCAGGATCACCGACAGCACGGTCCGCAGCGGCGACGCGCCGTCCACCCAGGCCACCTCCTCCATCTCCTTCGGGATCCCCAGGAAGAAGTTCCGCAGGATCCACACCGCGAACGGCACGTTCAGCGCCGTGTACACCAGGATCAGCCCCTGATAGCTGTTCAGCCACCCGATCTCGCGCATGAGGAGGAAGAGCGGCGCGGCCAGCGCGATCGTCGGGAACAGCGAGATCATCAGCAGCGCCACCATGATCGGCGCCTTCCCCCGCAGCGGCAGCCGGGCCAGCGCGTACCCGGCGAACGAGCTGAGACTGAGCACCAGCACGGTCGCCACCACGGCGACCAGCACCGAGTTGAGCAGGTAGGTGCCGAAGTCGTTGTCGACGAACGCGTCCCGGTAGTTGGCCCACGTTCCCTCCTCGGGCCACGCGGTGGGCGGCCGGGCCCCGATCTCCGTCTGCCCCTTGAACGAGGTCGCGGCCATCCAGTACAGCGGCGCGGCCACGAAGAGCGCGATCAGCAGCGCCGCGCCGTGGGTCCAGGTCGGCCGGATCCGTCTCACTGCCCCGCCTCCTCGTCGCCGACCCGGGCCCGGAACGCGCGCAGGAAGAGCAGGCAGCCGGTGAGCACCAGGCCCGCCGTGCTCGCCGCCACGGCCGCTCCCGGCCCGAAGTCGAGGTTGGTGAACATCGCCTGCCAGCCCAGCAGGGCCAGCGACTCGGTGGCGTCCCCCGGGCCGCCGCCCGTCAGCACGAACGGCAGGTCGAACAGGCCGAACGCCTGGAGGATCCGGAACAGCACCGCGATCGTCAGCGCGGGCCGCAGCAGCGGCAGCCGCACCCGCCAGAACGCCGTCCACGCCCCGGCCCCGTCCACCCGGGCCGCCTCGGTGACGTCGGACGGCAGCATCATCAGCCCGGCCAGCACGATGATCGCCACGAACGGGGTCGTCTTCCACACGTCGGCCGCCGCCATCGACAGGATCGCCGGCACGCGGGTCCCGAGGAACTGCACCGGCTCGCCGGTCACGTCCTCCGACAGGGTGGTGAGCACCCCGTACACCCCGTTGTACATGTAGGCCCAGAGCTGCGCCGAGACGACCGTGATCATCGCCCACGGCAGCAGCAGCAGCGCCATCATCCAGCCGCGCCCGGCCCCGCCGAGCCGCTCCAGCACCAGCGCGATGAGGGTGCCGAGCACCAGCTCGGCCGCCACCGTGCCCACGGTGTACAGGACGGTGAACGCCAGCGCGTGCCGCCAGCGTTCGGAGCCCAGCACGAGCTGGTAGTGGTCGGTGGTGAAGCCGGACAGCCGGAAGCCGTCGGCCGAGACCTCCACGTCGCTCAGGCTCATCGCGAGGGAGAACCCCACGGGGAAGAGCGTGACGCCCAGCACCACCAGCAGCGCGGGCGTGGCGAACCACCACCCCAGGCGGGCGAACCGGCGCTCCAGCAGCGAACGCCGCGGACGGCCCCGGGCACCGCGCGCCGGCGCCACCGGACCGGTGCCCGGCGGCCCGCCGAGCGTCACGCCCGCGCGCGGCGGCGCCGACGGCCGCGGTCCCGGCCGCCCGTAGGCCGCCACGCGGTCGTCGTCCGGCTGCCCGGCCCCGCCCGGGGAAACGTCGCTCACAGGGCGTTGTCCTCCAGCGCCCGCTGGATGTCCCCGGCGGCCGATCTCAGGGCCGCGGCCGGCTCGGTGGAGCCGGCCAGCGAGCCGTTGACGTTGGTGAAAATGCCGTAGCTGACCTGCGGATAGCGGGGCGTGGCGGCCGGGCGGGAGACGAGCGGGACCTCGGCGGCGGCGGCGAGCACCGGGTTCTCCCGCTGGAGCCCGGGATCGTCGAGCACGGCGGAGGCGGTGGGGATCACCCCGTTCTCCGCGAGCATCCGCTGCGCCTCGGGGCCGGTCATCCACTCGATGAACGCCAGGGCCGCGCCGATGGCCTCGCTGTGCGGGTTGACCATCAGGTTCCAGCCGCCGACGCCGGAGGGGCCGGGCGCCTCACGGCCCTCGAACGCCGGCATCGGGGCGACGCCGACCTTCCCGGCGACCCTGGAGATGTCGGGGTTGTTGGCGTCGCCGTAGGCGTAGGCCCAGTTCCGGTGGAAGGCGGCGTCCCCCTCGGTGAAGGTCTGGAGGGACTGCGGCTCCTGGAAGCTGGTGATCGCCGGGGGCGCGATGCCGTCGTCCAGCAGCCCGCGCATGAAGTCCAGCGCCCGCCGGTTGGCCTCCGAGTCGATCTCGCTGTGCTCGCCGTCCGCCGAGACGCTGTGCCCGCCGGCGGCAGCCGACAGCTCGGTCCAGTTGACGGTCAGCCCCTCGTAGTTGGCCCACTGGGCGACGTACCCGTACGGCACCTCGCCGGTGTCCTGGAGCGCCGCGGCGGTCTCGGCCAGCTCCTCCCAGGTCTCGGGCACCGGCAGGTCGTGCCGCTCCAGCAGGTCCTCGCGGTAGTAGAGGAAGCCGACGTCGGTGAAGAGGGGCACGGCCACGTGCTCGCCGTCGTACTCGGTCACCGCGGCCCGCGCCTCGGGGAACCGCTCCCAGAAGTCCTCGGGCAGGTGCTCGTCCAGCGGCATCGCGAGGTGGGCCGCGCCGAACTGCGCGGGCCAGATCACGTCGCCGCTGTAGACGTCGATGCTGCCGGATCCGCCGGAGATCTCCGTGGTCAGCGTGGCCCGCACGGTGTCCGTGTTGTTCGGCGCCGCCTGGAACTCCACGGAGATGTCCGGGTGCTCCTCCTCGAACGCGTCGATGAGCCGCTCGGGCAGCCCCGCCGGTCCGAAGTTGATGGCGTACCAGGTGATGGCGCCCGACGCCGGACCGACGTCCCGCGGATCGACCGACGCCGAGCCGACGCCGGAGCCGCAGGCGACCACGGCCAGCAGGACGGGGACTGCGCAGAACGCCCTTGCTCTGCGGATGGAGGTGCCCAGGACGTACTCCTTGTGGATGACGCGTACCTGGGCTCAGCCTTCCGCCTCCACACCCCCACACAAAGGAGAAAACGCTCTTATCGGAAATCTTCACTGGAAAGGCGCCCGAGGGGTTGCGGACCCCGACCGGGCGGGACCGGCCCGGGCAGTGCGGGCCGGCGCGGGGTCAGGGCAGGGTCAGGGCAGGGTCAGGATCTCCGCGCCGCCGTCCGTCACCAGCAGCGTGTGCTCGAACTGGGCCGTCCGCTTCCTGTCCTTCGTGACCACCGTCCAGTTGTCCGGCCACATCTCCCACTCGTGGGTGCCCAGCGTCAGCATGGGCTCGATGGTGAACGTCATGCCCGGCACCATCACGGTCGTCGCCTCGGGGTCGTCGTAGTGCGGGATGTACAGCCCCGAGTGGAACGCGGTGTTGATGCCGTGCCCGGTGAAGTCGCGCACCACGCCGTACCCGAAGCGCTTGGCGTACGACTCGATCACCCGGCCGATGACGTTGACCTGCCGGCCGGGCCGCACCGCCTTGATCGCCCGGTTCAGCGCCTCCCTGGTCCGCTCCACCAGCAGCCGCGACTCCTCGTCCACCGCCGCCTCGCCGCCGACCAGGTACGTCGCGTTGGTGTCGCCGTGCACGCCGCCGACGTACGCCGTGATGTCGAGGTTCACGATGTCGCCGGCGCGCAGCACCGTGGAGTCCGGGATGCCGTGGCAGATGACCTCGTTGACCGAGGTGCACAGCGACTTGGGGAAGCCCCGGTAGCCGAGCGTCGAGGGGTAGGCGCCGTGGTCGCACAGGAACGTGTGCGCGATCCGGTCCAGCTCGTCCGTCGTCACGCCGGGCGCGATGTGGGAGGCCGTCTCCGCCAGGGCGCGGGCGGCGATCCGCCCGGCCACCCGCATCCGCTCCACGGTCTCCGGCTCCTGCGCGTGCGGCCCGGTATAGGGGGCGGGCGCCGGACGGCCCACGTACTCGGGGCGCGGGATCGCGGACGGAACGGAACGGGCGGGGGAGATCCTGCCGGGGGAGACGAGTGACTGGCCAGACATGCAACTGAGTCTACGGGCGGGCAGGATGAGGGCATGGTTGCTCTGTTCAGACGAAAGCCCGCCGGGCGCGAGGGCGAGTGGTACTACTGCCTGAGACACCGGAAGGTCGAGGAGGGGCCGGAGTGCCCGGCGAAGGACCGCTTCGGCCCGTATGCCACCCGTGGCGAGGCCGAGCACGCGATGGACACGGTCCGCGAGCGCAATGCCGAGTGGCGTGACGACCCGCGCTGGAACGACAAGGACGGCGAAGAAGACGACAAAGAAACGGGCGGGGAGGGGGAAGGTCGCGACAAAGGCACCTGAGCCCGCGGGTGGGAGGATTTTCCCATGACTACTGACGACGCTGCGCCGAAGCCTCCCGCGAAGGACCCGTGGGACCTGCCCGACGTCTCGGGGCTGGTGATCGGAGTGCTCGGCGGCACGGGGGACCAGGGCCGGGGGCTCGCCTACCGGCTGGCCAGAGCGGGGCACGAGGTGATCATCGGATCGCGTGCCGCCGACCGCGCGCAGGCCGCCGCCGACGAGCTGGGCCATGGCGTCCGGGGCCTGGACAACGCCGGCTGCGCCCGCGAGAGCGATGTGATCATCATCGCGGTGCCGTGGGAGGGGCACGCCCGCACGCTGGAGTCGCTGCGCGAGGAGCTGGCCGGGAAGCTCGTCGTGGACTGCGTCAACCCGCTCGGCTTCGACAAGCAGGGCGCCTACGCCCTCGTCCCCGAGGAGGGCAGCGCCGCCCAGCAGGCCGCCGCGCTCCTGCCCGACTCCCGCGTCACCGCCGCCTTCCACCACCTGTCGGCCGTCCTCCTCCAGGACCCGGCGATCGAGAAGATCGACACCGACGTGATGGTGCTCGGCGACAGCCGCGCCGACTGCGCGATCGTCCAGGCCCTCGCCGGCCGCATCCCCGGCATGCGCGGCGTCTTCGCCGGCCGCCTGCGCAACGCCCACCAGGTCGAGTCGCTGGTCGCCAACCTGATCTCCGTGAACCGCCGCTACAAGGCCCACGCGGGCGTCCGGCTGACCGACATCTGAGCCGTGGGGGGCGTGCGGGACAATGGAGTCGCCCGCCACCGCCGACCCCGGCCCACGACCCCCCGACCCCGGAGCCACCCGCATGAGCCCGCGCCGACTCGCCCTCTACGCCCTGACCGTCTGCCTCCTGGCCGCGGTCGCGGCGGTCGTCTCGTTCGTCAAGGGGAACTGGCTGGGCATCGCGTGGGTCATGGTGGCCGGGGTCTCGTCCAACATGGCCATCTACTACCTGAAGAAGGCGAAGGCCCGGCGGACCGCGTGACACGGTCCGCCGGGCCCCACGTCCCGGACCCGGGATCAGTGGAAGCTGTGCTCCTCGGCCGGGTACACCCCGCCGACCACGTCCTCGGCGAACGCCCGCGCCGCGTCGCCCAGTGCCTCGCGCAGCCGCCCGTACTGCTTGACGAACCGCGGCGTCCGGCCGCCCGGCCAGTCCGTCATCCCCGCCATGTCCGTCCACACCAGCACCTGGGCGTCGCACTCCACGCCCGAGCCGATGCCGACCGTCGGGATGTGCAGGATCCGCGTCACCTCGGCGGCCAGCTCGGCCGTCACCAGCTCCAGCACCACCGCGAACGCGCCCGCGTCCTGGACCGCCTTGGCGTCCCGCAGCAGCTGCTGCGCCGCCTCCTCGCCCCGGCCCTGCACGGGGTGGCCCCCGTAGGCGTGGACCGACTGCGGGGTCAGCCCCACGTGCGCCATCACCGGGATGCCCGACTCCACCAGCAGCCGGATCTGGTCGGCGGACCGCTCGCCGCCCTCCAGCTTCACCGCGCCGACCCCGGCCTCCTTGACCAGGTGCGTCGCGCTGCGCAGCGCCTGGATCGGCCCCTCCTGGTAGGAGCCGAACGGCAGGTCGCCGACGATCAGCGCCCGCCGCGTGCCCCGCACCACGGCCGCGGACAGCATGGTCATCTGCTCCAGCGTGACCGGCACCGTGCTGTCGTATCCCAGATGGGCGTTGCCCATCGAGTCGCCCACCAGCATCACCGGGATGCCGGCCTCGTCGAAGACGGACGCGGTCATCGCGTCGTAGGCGGTCAGCATCGGCCACTTCTCGCCGCGCCGCTTCGCCGCCGCTATGTCCCGCACTGTGACACGGCGGCTGCTCTTGCCGCCGTAGAGCCCCGGCTGCTCCGGCTTGGCCGGTGCCTGGGCAGGCGTGTGGAGGGTCATCGTGCGTGCTCCTTGTTCGTCGTCTCGTGGCGCCATGACGGCGTCCCCGGATCGACACCCATCCTCGCACCGTCGGCCACGGGCGGAAAGAGGCGGGAAGAGGCTTCGGAAGACTGCTGATATAACGGAACCCCGCGCCCCGCCGTGACCGTCCTGAGACCAGACACCAGATCGAATGCGTCCGGGGATCCGCGTGGGTGCCCGGGGCGGAGCGCGATGGTCAGCGAGGGAGCGGATGGCACGCTTGTACACCCCGGAGACCACACCGGACGACGGCGCGGACAAGGACGCCGTGCCGCCCCCGGAGAACGGCGACACCGGTGGTGCCGGACCCGGGCCGCGCTGGCGGGACCGCGTCGGCCGCTGGCGCCGGGGCTGGGTGGTGGCGGGCCTCGCCCTCGCCCTCGCGCTCCTGATGACGCTGCACGCCAGGATCCCCAACACGATCGGCAACCTCGGCAGCCTGCTGGAGACCTTCCTGCCCTGGCTCGGCCTCGCCGTCCCGGTCCTCGCCCTGTGCGCCGTGCTGCGCCGCTCGGTGACGGCCCTGGCCGTGCTGCTCGCGCCCGCCCTCGTCTGGCTCAACCTCTTCGGCGGCCTGCTGCTGGACAAGTCCGACGCCGGCGGCGCGCTCATGGTCGTCAGCCACAACGTCGACGCGGGCAACGCCGACCCGGCCGGCACCGCCCGGCAACTCGTGGAGTCCGGCGCCGACCTGATCGCCCTCCAGGAGCTGCCGCAGGACGAACTCGCGACCTACGAGCAGGCGCTGGCCGCCACCCACCCGTACCACGACGTGCAGGGCACGGTCGGGCTGTGGAGCCGGTTCCCGCTCAGCGGCACCGAGCCCGTCGACATCGGCATGGGCTGGACCCGCGCCATGCGCACCACCGCCGACACGCGGCTCGGCGACATCGCCGTCTACGTCGCGCACCTGCCCTCGGTCCGCGTCCAGTTCCGGGCGGGCTTCACCGCCGGGCAGCGGGACGACGCGGCCGACCTGCTCGGCCACGCCATCGCCGCCGAGCCGCTGGAGCGGACCCTGCTGCTGGGCGACCTGAACGGCACCATGAACGACGGCGCGCTGGCCCCCCTCACCTCCCAGCTCCGCTCCACGCAGGGCGCGGCGGGCGCCGGCTTCGGCTTCAGCTGGCCGGCGGGCTTCCCGATGGCGCGGATCGACCAGATCCTGGTCCGCGACCTGGAGCCGGTCTCGTCCTGGACGCTGCCCGCCACCGGCAGCGACCATCTGCCGGTGGCCGCCCGACTGGACCCCTGAGCCGCCGCTTCTTACGGTGGACATATGGCACGTACCCGATATGTCCCCGACCGGGGCCTGACCCGGCGCATGGTTCTCACCATGTTCCTCATCGGGCTGCTCTACGTGCTCTTCACCGGCTTCCTCATCGCGGCCCTCGGCAAGGCGTGGCCGCTGATCGTGCTGCTGGTGGGCGGCCTGTTCGTGGCCCAGTTCTGGTTCAGCGACCGCATCGCCGCGTTCAGCATGGGCGCCCGCGAGGTCACCCCGCGCCAGGAGCCCGAGCTGCACGGCGCCGTGGACCGGCTGTGCGCCCTGGCCGACATGCCGAAGCCGCGCGTCGCCGTCGCCGACACCGACGTGCCCAACGCGTTCGCCACCGGCCGCAGCCGGGAGAACTCCCTGGTCTGCGCCACCACCGGGCTGATGCGCCGCCTGGAGCCCGAGGAGCTGGAGGGCGTTCTCGCGCACGAGCTGTCGCACGTCGCGCACCGCGACGTGGCCGTGATGACGATCGCCGCGTTCCTCGGCGTGCTGGCCGGGCTGATCACCCGCATCGCGCTGTGGACCGGCATGTTCGGCCGCGGCGGGCGCGACAACCAGAACATCGCCCTGCTGCTCGTCCCGCTGATCAGCGCCGCCGTCTACGTCATCAGCTTCCTGCTCACCCGGCTGCTGTCCCGCTACCGCGAGCTGTCCGCCGACCGCGCGGGCGCGCTGCTCACCGGCCGGCCCTCCGCGCTGGCCTCGGCGCTGACCAAGGTCTCCGGGCAGATGGGCCGCATCCCCACCCGCGACCTGCGGCGGGCCGAGCCCTTCAACGCGTTCTTCTTCGCGCCCGCGCTCTCGCCCGGGGCGAGCCTGGGCCGGCTGCTGTCCTCCCACCCCTCGCTGGAGCAGCGCCTCGACCGGCTGGCCGCCCTCTCCACCCGGCTCGGCGGGTGACGCGGGCCGTGGGCCTCCTCGACGCGCTCCTGGGCCGCTCCCGGCCGGCCCGCCCCGACCTCGACCAGCTCTTCGGGCTGCCCTCGGCCGCGGTGACCCTCCAGGCGGGCGCCGGCTTCACGCCCACCGGGCTGGGCTCGGTCTGCTTCGCCAGCGTGGAGGGCGGCGCGTTCGCCCGCGCCCGGCAGGACGTCGCGGAGCTGCTCGGCGACACCGAGGCCCGCGAGGACGCCTACGGCTACACCTGGCTCGTGTTCCGCCACGCCCCCGACGACCTGACCAGCCTGGTCGGCGACCTGCACGCGGTCAACACGCTGCTCACGGACGCCGGTTTCGGGCCCCAACTGCTGTGCTCCCTCGCCGCGTTCCGCGACGCCGAGGCCCGCCCGCTGGCGCTCGTCTACCTCTACAAGCGCGGCGCGTTCTACCCCTTCGCCCCGGTCCCGGGCACGGCGGAGCACAGGGACAACGCGCTGGAGCTCCAGATCCGCGCCCTGCTCACCGACGACCTGCGGCTGGAGAAGGACCTGACCCGGTGGTTCCCCGTATGGGGCGCACCGGGCCTGTCCGACCCCCCGGACCAGCCGCCCGGCAGGCCCTAGCCGCCCTCCCGCCAGCGGTTGGTGATCGGCAGGCGGCGGTCCTTGCCGAAGCCCTTCGGGGAGATCTTGGTGCCCGGCGGGTACTGGCGGCGCTTGTACTCGGCGGTGTCCACCAGGCGCAGGATCCGGGTGACCAGCTCCGGAGCGTAGCCCGCCGCGATGATCTCCTCCCGGCCCAGGTCGCGGTCCACGTACAGCTCCAGCACCCGGTCCAGCACGTCGTAGTCGGGCAGCGAGTCCGTGTCCACCTGGCCGGGGCGCAGCTCGGCGCTCGGCGGCTTGCTGATCGAGTTCTCCGGGATCGGCGGGGTCTGGCCGCGCCGGGCCGCCGCGTCGTTGCGCCACCGGGCCAGCCGGTAGACGCCGGTCTTGTACAGGTCCTTGATCGGGCCGTACGCGCCGACCGAGTCGCCGTAGAGCGTGGAGTACCCCACGGCCAGCTCGCTCTTGTTGCCCGGCGCCAGCACGATGTGGCCCTCCTGGTTGGACACCGCCATCAGCAGCGTGCCGCGCAGCCGGGACTGGAGGTTCTCCTCGGCCAGGCCCGTCAGCTCCACCGCCGCCATGTAGGCGTCGAACATCGGGCCGACCGGCACCGTCCGCAGGTGCAGCCCGGTGCGGCGGGCCAGGTCGGCGGCGTCGTCGCGGGAGTGCTCCGAGGAGTACCGCGACGGCATCGACAGCCCGTACACGTTCTCCGGGCCGATCGCGTCGCAGGCGATCGCCGCGCACAGCGCCGAGTCGATGCCGCCGGACAGGCCGATGAGCACCGAGCGGAAGCCGTTCTTCCGCACGTACGCCCGCACGCCGGTCACCAGCGCCTGGTACATCTCCTCCGCGTCGTCCAGCCGCTCCGCCTCGCCGCCCGGGTACTCCGGCTCGTACGCCGGGAACGGCTCGGCCGACAGCGTCACGTGCTCGATCCGCAGCCCGTCGTCGACGGCGCCGGACGGCGGTGCGCCCTGGGCGGCGGGCAGGTCGAGGTCGAGCAGCAGGCACTCCTCGGCGAACTGCGGGCCGCGCGCGAGGACGGTGCCGTCGCGGTCCACCACGATCGAGTCGCCGTCGAAGACCAGGTCGTCCTGGCCGCCGGCCATCGCCAGGTACGCCAGCGCGCAGCCCGCCTCCTGGGCGCGCTTGCGGACCAGCTCCAGCCGGGTGTCGTCCTTGTTCACCTCGTACGGCGAGGCGTTGATCGCCAGCAGCAGCCCGGCGCCCGCGGCGCGGGCGGCCGGCACCCGGCCGCCTTCCTGCCACAGGTCCTCGCAAATGGCCAGCGCCACGTCGACACCGCCGACGCGGATCATGGGCAGCGTCTCGCCGGGCACGAAGTACCGGAACTCGTCGAACACCCCGTAGTTCGGCAGGTGGTGCTTGGAGAAGGTGAGGACCACCTCGCCGCGGTGCAGCACGGCCGCGGCGTTGCGCGGGGCGCCCACCGGCAGGCCCAGGCTCTGCCGCACGTGCTCGGCCCGGTCCAGGTGACCGACCACGACCGGCACCTCGCCCAGGCCCTCGGCGGCCAGCCGGGCGGCCAGCTCGCGCAGCGCGGACCTGCTGGCGGCGACGAACGAGCCGCGCAGCGCCAGGTCCTCGACCGGATAGCCGGTCAGCATCATCTCGGGGAACGCGACCAGGTGCGCGCCGCGCTCGACGCTGTGCCGGGTCCAGCGCAGCACGGAGTCGGCGTTGCCGGGCAGGTCGCCGACGGTGGAGTCGATCTGGTTGAGGGCGATACGTAGCTGTGGCACGCGACCGAGTCTAATCGTCCGATTGACATTATGGGGGGTGGGATCCGCCTCGTTCAGGCCGGAGTACGCGGGCGCGCGGCCCGCGGCGGCACCGGCCCGCGGCGGCACCGGCCAGAGCGGGACGGCCAGATCCGGTCACGATGGCCGCCGTCCGATTGCGGAGGCGCGTGCCAGGGCAGAGCTACCCCACGCCGCGGACGCGGCAGAGCTGACCCGCGCCCGAAAGGGGGGTGGCATGCCGCACAACGCTGGTTTCTTTCTACCCTTCGAGACCCGGAGCAATCCCGATGCCGGGCGGGCGGGCGAACGCCACCTCGCCTGGGTCGTGGACCACGGACTCGTCCGGGGCGCGGAGGCGCTGCGGCGCTACCGGGGCTGGCTGCTGACCGACCTGGCCGCCTGGGCCTTCCCCGACGCCCTGGGGCCGGACCTCGACCTGGTCACCGACGCCGTCTGCCTGGGCTTCCCGCTGGCCGACCAGTTCGACCTCCTGTCCGGCCGCCAGCCGGAGCGGGTGGCGTGGCTGTGCACGGAGCTGGCCGCCATCCCGTACCGCGCGCCCGGCGCCCGCCCGATGCTGGACCGGCCGGTGACCCGCGCCTACGCGGACGTGTGGGAGCGCGCCGCCGCCGGGATGTCCCCGGCCTGGCGGGAGCGCGCGGCGGGGAACCTCACGCGGTTCTTCCGCTCGTTCGTGGCCGAGGCGCAGTACCGGCACCTGGGGGTGCGGCTCGGCGAGGAGGCGTATCTCGCGCTGCGCAGGCAGGCCGCGGGCACCGCGCCCTGCTTCGACCTGATCGAGCGCGCCGGGCACGCCGAGGTCCCGGCCGGGGTCTACTGGAGCCGCGAGGTGCAGACCCTGACCCGCTGCGCCGGGGACGTGGTGCTGCTCTGCGACGACCTGCACGCGGTGCGGAGCGAGGAGACGCGCGGCGCCCCCCACAACCTGGTCCTGATCCGCGAGCGCGACGCCGGCTGTTCGCGCGCCGAGGCGACGGCGCAGGTGAGCGCCCTGGCGGCGGCGCGCGCCGAGCTCTTCCTGGCGGTGAGCGAACGGCTGCCCGAGCTGTACGCGCGGTGGCGGCTCGACGCGCGGGGCGTGGCCGGGGCCGAGCGCTATGTCGAGGGGCTGCGCTGCTGGATGGCCGCCGTCCGGCGGTGGGGCGCCGCGTCCGGGCGGTACGCCGGTCCCGCCGCCCCGGACCCGGACCCGGCCGCTGTCCCCGCCCGGGACCCGGACCCGGATCCGGCCCCCGCCGTCCCGGTCCGGTCGGCGGCGGTGGCGAATTCGCTGTGAAGAGTCGGCGTACGGCACGGGCCGGGCCGGGGACCCGGCGGGAAACGGGCGGCGGGCGCGCGGCGACCGGCCGTAGCGCCCCCGATCCGGGAGGTGACGCGGGGGGCGGACGGGGTACCCGGCGGGGGAGACGAGTGGTTCCCGACAGCCCTTGACCTGGGGTTTGCGACCGTGGCCGAGGTGCGGACCGCACCGTATAGTCGAGGCCGGAGAGTGGTCCGTTCGCCCCATGTGCGGTGTTCCGCAAGGGGGGCGGGCCGCCCGGTCGCGCGTGCGCAACGCCGCGGAAATCCTGTGATGGGATGCTCGGGAGCCCCGTGCACCCCGCCGCCGGGGACAGAGCCGTCGGACCAGCGAGGATGGGTGGAGATGGAGAAGCAGCAGGAGTTCGTGCTCCGGACGCTGGAGGAGCGGGACATCCGCTTTGTGCGGCTGTGGTTCACCGATGTGCTCGGCTTCCTCAAGTCCGTGGCCGTCGCCCCCGCCGAGCTTGAGCAGGCGTTCGAGGAAGGCATCGGCTTCGACGGCTCGGCCATCGAAGGCTTCGCACGCGTGCACGAGTCCGACATGATCGCCAAGCCCGCCCCGAGCACCTTCCAGATCCTGCCCTGGCGCGCCGAATCCCCGGGCACCGCCCGCATGTTCTGCGACATCCTGATGCCGGACGGCTCCCCGTCGTACGCCGACCCGCGCTACGTCCTCAAGCGGGCCCTGGCCAAGAGCTCCGACCTCGGCTTCACCTTCTACACCCACCCCGAGATCGAGTTCTTCCTGCTCAACGAGAAGCCCGTGGACGGCTCGCGGCCCACCCCCGCCGACACCTCCGGGTACTTCGACCACACCCCGCAGAACATCGGCATGGACTTCAGGCGTCAGGCGATCACCATGCTGGAGTCGATGGGCATCTCCGTCGAGTTCTCCCACCACGAAGGCGCCCCCGGCCAGCAGGAGATCGACCTGCGCTACGCCGACGCGCTCTCCACGGCCGACAACATCATGACGTTCCGGCTGGTGATGAAGCAGGTCGCGCTCGAACAGGGCGTGCAGGCCACGTTCATGCCCAAGCCGTTCTCGGAATATCCCGGTTCCGGCATGCACACCCACCTCTCGCTGTTCGAGGGCGACCGCAACGCCTTCCACGAGACCGGCGCCGAGTTCCAGCTCTCCAAGATCGGCCGCTCCTTCATCGCCGGTCTGCTCAGGCACGCGGGCGAGATCTCCGCCGTCACCAACCAGTGGGTCAACTCCTACAAGCGCATCTGGGGCGGCGCCCAGCGCCCGGCCGGCGCGGGCGGCGAGGCCCCCTCGTACATCTGCTGGGGCCACAACAACCGTTCGGCGCTGATCCGCGTCCCGATGTACAAGCCCGGCAAGACCGGCTCCACCCGCATCGAGGTCCGCTCCCTCGACTCCGGCGCCAACCCCTACCTGGCCTACGCCGTCCTGCTGGCCGCGGGCCTGAAGGGCGTCGAGGAGGGCTACGAACTCCCCGCGGGCGCCGAGGACGACGTCTGGGCCCTGACCGACAGGGAACGCCGCGCCCTCGGCATCGAACCGCTCCCGCAGAACCTGGGCGAGGCGATCCAGCTGATGCAGCACAGCGAACTGGTCGCGGAAACCCTGGGCGAGCACGTCTTCGACTTCTTCCTGCGCAACAAGCGGCAGGAATGGGAGGAGTACCGCTCGGAGGTCACGGCGTTCGAGCTGCGGAAGAACCTGCCGGTGCTGTAGCCGCCGGCCGGCGTGGTGTGGGCGGCGGCATGCCCGCCGCCGTTGGGGTGCGTCTCGAACGCCCCGTGGCCGTCTCCCAGGTGCTGGGCCGTCTGTGGGCCGTTAACCGCGCGGGCGGTGTAGACCGCGTCCAGCGCTCTGCGGGTCCGGCCCTCGCTGCTGGGCATGAGGTGGGTGCAGACGCGGAGGGTGAAGCCGGGATCGGTGTGCCCGAGGTACTGGCCGAGCGCCGACGCTGCTCCCCGCACGCGCGGGAGGAGTGCCGCTCGGAGGTCACGGCGTTCGAGCTGCGGAAGAACCTGCCGGTGCTGTAGCCGCCATCCGCGTGTGGGCGGTGGAACGCGGAAGCGGTGGCGCCGGTTTCCCCACATGGGTGTCGAAGTCATCGCGGCGAGCCGGTCGTTGGGCGTCGGTCCGCGAACGGCAGCGGCCGTTGGATGGCGGGCCTGCTGTGCGGCCGTGGTGGTGCGGTGAGCGCTGTGCGGTCGACCGGGGCGTGGGGGCGATGCCGCTGTGGCGGGGCCCTGTTTCCCCACGCCGGTGCGGAAGCCGCCGCGGGGCAGGGGCCCTTGGGGGCCGTGCCTGTCATGCGGCCGTGGTCAGGGGCGCGGCGGTGCGGCGTGGATCCGGTGGCCGGTGTCGTGGTGTCCTCGTCGTCGGCCGTCGAGAACGGCCCGTTGGCCGCCGGTGCTTGGCCCCGTCCGGCACCACGGACAGCCGTACCGTCCTGCCCCCCCGGCCCGTACGGGGCCGCGTTCGGTGGGTGTTCCGCCGGAGTTCGCCGCCCGTTCGGCCCTGCGGGTGTTAGGGTAGTCGCGTGGTCACGGTCAGTTCCGCCCGGTGGATGTCCCCGCTGCGCATTGCGGTGCTCCTCTTCGCGGTGTTCTGCATGCACGGCCTGAGCGCCGACAGCATGACCGGTCATCACCTGCCCCCGCTGTTCACCGTGGCCGATGCGCCCGTCCTCGACGCCCCCGTCTACCAGTCCTGTGACTGCCAGGAACGCGAGGGCGGTCCGCTGCCCTCGAACGCGGGGTTCACGTGTGCCGCCACGCCGCCGCAGGCCCCGGCAGGTGTGGGGCCCGTCGCCGGGGCCGAAGTCCTCGCGGGCGGCACGCTTCCCGCGCCCGCCGCGTTCGCCTGCCCGGCGGTCCCTTCCGTCTCCGGCACCCTCCCGAGACCGGCCGCAGCCCCGGCGGTCCTCCGCATCTGAGCACCGACGCGTCTCTCAGTACCCGCTGACGCCGTCGGCGCGGCTCTCCGCGCCCCCGTTCCGTTGACCGTGGCCGCCCTGTGCGGCGGCCACGTGGAGGGAAGCGTTGCCGCCCTGCTCCCCTGTCCGCGTACGCGGACTTCTCGTCATCCCGCTGCTGATCGGGCTGCTGCTCGCCCTCGTCCACTGCGCCACCGCGACCCCGGCCACCGCCGCCCACGAGCCCGTGCATGCGCAGGCGTCGGCGCAGGCGGCCGGTGGACAAGGCCCCTGGGCCGAACGGGTGCCCGGCCCGTGCGGCGGGTCCGTATCCGGCGCGCTCGCCGAGCACTGCCGGCCGTCCCCGGCCCTCCAGCCGGACGGCCCGGCCCAACGGGCCGTGGCAGCCCGCGGTCCCGCGTCGCCCCGCCGTCCCGCCGTGGCGCCGGGGGACGGTGACGCGCCGCGCGCGCCCGGCATGCGGTCCAGACTCGCGTCGACCGGCCGATGGCGGATCTAGGCAACCGGCGCCGCGGCCGTCCCGACGGCCGCGCGGCGCCACGCCACGTCACGTCACGCCAAGAGCCGATTCGACGATCGAGAGCGGAATCATGCACTTCTCGACCCCCATAACGACCACCACCACGTCCGGCACCCCTGCCACCCCTCCGCCCGCCGCCGCGCTGTCCACGCTGGTCGGCAACACGCCCCTGCTGCGGGTCTCCGAGCCCTTCACCCCGGCCGGTCGGGGCTTCTGGGCCAAGCTGGAGGGCTTCAATCCCGGCGGGATCAAGGACCGTCCCGCGCTCCACATGGTCCAGCGGGCGCGGGCCCGCGGCGACCTGCTGCCCGGGCAGCGGATCATCGAGTCCACCAGCGGCACCCTCGGGCTGGGCCTCGCGCTGGCGGGCATGGCCTACGGCCACCCCGTCACCCTCGTCGCCGACCCCGGCCTGGAGGGATCGCTGGCCCGGCTGCTCACCGCCTACGGCGCCGAGGTGGACATCGTGACCGAGCCCGACCCGGTGGGCGGCTGGCAGCAGGCCCGGTGCGACCGGGTGCGGCGGTTGCTGGCCCGCTACCCCGGCTCCTGGTGCCCGGACCAGTACGGCAACCCCGACAACGTCTCGGCCTACACGCCGCTGGCCCTGGAACTGGCGGTCGAACTGGGCACGGTCGACGCGCTGGTGTGCAGCGTCGGCACGGGCGGCCACTCCGCGGGGGTCTCGCGCGTGCTGCGGCGGCTGTATCCCGGGCTGCGGGTGGTCGGCGTCGACTCGGTCGGCTCCACCATCTTCGGCCAGCCGGCCCGGCCCCGCCTGATGCGCGGACTCGGCTCCAGCATCCACCCGCGCAACGTCGCCCACCGGCAGTTCTCCGAGGTGCACTGGGTGGCCCCGGCCGAGGCCGTCTGGGCGTGCCGGCGGCTGGCCGCCTCCCACTACGCCACCGGCGGCTGGAGCGTGGGCGCCGTCGCGCTGGTGGCCGGGTGGCTGGCCCGCACCCTGCCCGCCGACGCCCGGATCGTGGCGATCTTTCCCGACGGGCCGCAGCGTTACCTCGGCACGGTCTACGACGACGACTACTGCGCCGCGCACGGCCTGCTGGGCGGGGCACCGGCGACGGAACCCGAGGTGATCGGGCGCCCCGACGAGAGGGAAGTCACCCGCTGGACCCGGTGCGCCGTCGTCACCGATCCGCTCGCCGCCGCCTCCCGGCAGCGGCCCGCGCGGAAGAAGGCGGGCCGGTGAGGGCCACGATCGAGCGGTTCCGCTCCCACGAGCGGAGCGTCCAGTTGCTGATGGTCAACCAGTTCACCATCAACCTCGGCTTCTACATGCTCATGCCCTACCTCGCCGCGCATCTGGCCGGGACGCTGGGGCTGGCCGCGTGGCTGGTCGGACTCGTCCTCGGGGTGCGGAACTTCAGCCAGCAGGGCATGTTCGTCGTCGGCGGCGCCCTCGCCGACCGGTTCGGCTGCAAGCCCCTGATCGTCGCCGGCTGCGCCCTGCGCACCGCCGGCTTCGCGACCCTGGCCGTGGCCGACTCGCTGCCCGCGCTGCTGGCCGCCTCGGCGGCCACCGGCTTCGCCGGGGCGCTGTTCAACCCGGCCGTGCGGGCCTACCTGGCCGCGGACGCGGGCGAACGGCGGGTGGAGGCGTTCGCGCTGTTCAACGTCTTCTACCAGGCGGGGATCCTGCTCGGCCCGCTGGTGGGGCTGGCCCTGACGGGCATCGACTTCCGCCTCACCTGCCTGGTGTCCGCGGCGATCTTCGGCGCGCTGAGCGTGGTGCAGATCCGTGCCCTGCCCGCCCGCCCGGTCGCGGCGCGCGGCGGGCCGGGGGCGGCGGCCGGGATGCGGGCGCTGTGGCGCGGAGCGCCGGCCAACCGTCCCTTCCTGCTGTTCTCCGCCGCGATGATCGGCTCCTACGTCCTGTCGTTCCAGGTGTACCTCGCGCTTCCGCTGGAGGTGCGGCGCCTGGTGGGCGAGGGCGGGTCCGGCACGGCGGCGGTGACGCTGCTGTTCGCCGTGTCCGCGCTGAGCACCGTCGCGGCGCAGACCAGGGTCACGGCCTGGTTCCAGGCCCGGACGGAACCGGGACCGGCGCTGGCCGTGGGCGTGATCGTCATGGGGCTGGCCTTCGTCCCGCCGCTGGTGGCGACGGCCGTTCCGGTGCCCGGTGGCGGCGCGGCCCGGTGGCTGTGCGCGGCCGTCCCGCTCACCCTGTCCGCGCTGCTGCTCGCGGCGGGAACCATGATCGCCTACCCGTTCGAGATGGACACCGTGATCCGTCTCTCCGGCGAGCGTCATGTCGCCACCCACTACGGGCTGTACAACACGATCTGCGGCGTCGGGATCGCCCTGGGGAACCTGTTCACCGGCGCGGCCCTGGACGCCGCCCGCGACGCGGGCCTGGCGGCACTGCCCTGGGCCGCCCTGTCGGTCCTCGGCGCCGCCTGTGCGGCGGCGCTCCACGGACTGCACCGCACGGGCCGCATACCGAAGCGCTCCGTTCCGGAGGAGCCGCGGGTCGCCGTCTGACCCACCGTCGCCCGGCAACGGCGACCCAACCCCCACCCCGCCCGGCCGGCCGGACACCGGCGTCCGGCCGGCCGGGCGGCAATCCGCGCGGTGTCGGCGGGACCCGGTGCTCGGATTTTCATCTTCCTTCCCCTTTCAGCGAGTTGTGGAGTCTGACGACATGAGTGCGAAGAATGACGACCGGGCGGCGCGCGAGCGCGCGATCCCGGGTGCGCGGCGCGTGCGGCGACCGGTCCACGAGCCGTCGCGGCTGCCGGGCCGGGAACCGGACGCGGCCCTGCTGGCGGGCATGTGGCGCGGTCAGGCGGAGCGTGGCGTCCCCGGCCTGATCGTGATCTGCGGCCAGGCGGGCGTCGGCAAGACCGCCCTGGCCCGCGCGTGGCTGGGAGACGCGGACGCGGCCTTCCCCGACGGGCGGTTCGTCGTCCGGCTCGGGGAGCGGCCGGGCGCGCCCGACGTGCTGGGCCTGCTGCTGCGGGCGGTGGGCGCCTCGGTCCCCGACGCCCCGGAGGAGCGCGCCGCGCACTGGCGAATCGTTACTGCCCACCGTCGGCTGGCCCTGCTGCTGGACGACGCCGCGCACGAGGACCAGGTGCGCCCGCTGCTGCCGGCGGCGCCCGGCTGCCTGGCCGTGGTCACCAGCCGCGCCATGCTGTCCGGACTGGCCGAGCAGGAGGCGGCGTTCCTCCGCCTGACACCGCTGCCGGACCGTGCCGTGGCCGCCGTGCTGCGCGAGCGGCTCGGACCCGAGCGGGTCCGGCGGGACCCGGCCGGATGGCAGCGCCTGGTCACCGCGTGCCGGGGACTGCCGCTCGTGACGGCCCTGGCCGCCGGGGCTCTCGCGGGCCGCCCGCACCACTCCGCCGCCGCCCTGGCCGAGGTGCTGCGTCCCGGCCCGTGCGGCGCCGAACACACCCTGGCGCGTGCCGTCGACGCCTCCTACCGGGCCCTGGCCGAGGGGGCGCCGCACGCGGCGGACGTCTACCGGCGGCTGGGCGACCTGCCGCCCGGCATTGCCTTCGACCGCCTGGACGTGGCCGCCGCCTGCGGTCTCGACGCGAAGACGGCCGGAGGAGCCGTGGCCCTCCTCGCCGGGCACGCGCTGCTGGAGGAGGCGGGGGAGGGGCTGTTCACGCTGCGGGACGCGGTGCGGGAGCACGCCGCGTGGACCTCTCTCGGTCTCGACGCCTCCAGCCTCCGCCGGGCGACGCTGCGGCGCTACCTGGACTGGCAGGTGAGGGTCGCCGCCCGGGCCGACGCCCTGCTGACCCCGGACCACGCCCGCAGGCTGCCCGACGACCACCGGTTCGTCCCCCCGCGGGACATCCCCTTCCACGACGGCGACGCGGCCATGGCGTGGCTGGTGCCCCGGTTCGGGACGCTCGTCGCGGGCATCCGCGTCGCGGCGGAGGCCGGGCTCGACACGGTCGTCTGGCAACTCGCCGTCCGGCTCTGGCCGATGTGGCTCCGGCTGCGTCCCTGCGAGGCGTGGATCGAGAGCCACGAACTGGCACTGGACGCCGCCATCCGCAGCGGGGACCTCGCGGCCCGCCTCACCGTACAACACGCCCTCGGCGTCGGGCAGTACGAGGCGGGACGGCTGACGGAGAGTCTGCAGACCTTCGTCGTCGCGGCCGAACTGGCCGAGCGGACGGGGGATCAGCGGATGCTGGCCAACGCCCTGCACGAGATCGGCCGCGCGCACGGGGCGCGCGGCGGCTACCGGGACGCGGTGACCCCGCTGCACGGGGCCCGCTTCATCCGCGGCCGGACCGGGGACCGCCGCGGGGCCGCCCTCAGCCAGGTGGAACTGGCCCGTGTCCTCGGCGCATTGGGCGATACCCGCCGCGCGGTGGGCCTGCTGCACGAGGCACGTGACCAACTTGCCGCCGAGGCCGACCCGTTGGGTGCCGCCCGGGCGACGGCCTTGCTGGGCGAGGCGACCGCCCGCGCCGACGACGCCTGCACCGGCATCGGGCTGCTGGTGCGGGCCGGCGAGGAGTTCGCCGCGCTCGGGGAACGCCACAGCCATGCCCGCTGCCTGCTCAAGGCCGGTCTCGCCGCCCACGCCCGCCACGACACCGCACGGGCCCGCGCCTTCCTCGACCGGGCCAGGTCGGCCTCCCCCGACCTGGCCGACCCCGACCTGCACCGCCTGGACTCCGCCCTGGCCGACCCCCCGCACTGATCCGCACCACCGGCGAGAAACGGGAGACGCGACGCGGCGCGGGCGGTCCGGGGGACCGTCCGCGCCGCGCGCGACCCTGTCCGGACGCCGACCGCCGACCGCCGGGAAAACGGGGCGAAACCCCGAGCCGGGTTTGGCAGGATGACGGGGCCCGATGCCCGATGCCCGATCCTCCGAGCCGAGGGGACGAACCCATGACCCGCGCCGTCACATTGATCCGCTCCTCGGTCCTGTCCGGCGTCGCGGAGTACGCCTACGCGGCCACCGCTCCGGCCGAGGCGCGGCTGATCTTCCTCGCCGGAGCCTGCCCGCTGAACGAGGACGGCACCACCGCCGCGATCGGGGACTACGCCGGGCAGGCGGCGAAGGCGGTGGACAACATGCGGATCGCGCTCGCCGAGGCGGGCGCCGCGCTCGGGGATGTCATCAGCACGCGGGTCCTGGTCGCCTCGGCCCGGCAGGAGGACCTGGTGACCGCGTGGGAGGTGGTCCGGGACGCGTTCGGTGATCACGACGTGCCCAGCACGCTGTTCGGGGTCACCGTCCTCGGCTACGACGACCAGCTGGTGGAGATCGAGGCCGTCGCCGCCGTCCTCGACGCCTGACGCCGGGGCAGGAGGGGGCGCGCGGTGAACAGTGTGCGGGGAAGGCGGGCCGGGCTGGTGGCCGCCGTCGGTTGCGTCATCGGGCTGACCGGGCTGGTGGGTTGCTCGGGCGGCGAGGACGCCGGGCCGCCGGAGCCGTCCGCGAGCCGGCGGCCGCCGGTGCTGCCCAGCCCGACCCCGTGGCCGGAGACCCGGGACGCGGAGGAGGCGTGCGGCGGGAACCCGTTCGACCCCGGGGCCGTCGTCGCCTACTCCCCGGACGGCCCGGCCTACGACGGGCCCGGCCTCCATCCGGCCGTCCTGCTCAAGCCGGGCGTCATCCCGGAGGTCGACGTGCCGCAACTGCCCAGCGAGTGGGGACCGTCCCAGGGCGCCGGGTTCGCGGAGCTGATCGTGTGCCAGTACCAGGACCCCGGCTTCGAGGGCGAGGTGATCGGCGACTGCGTGTACCTCGGCGGCACACTCGGTGACGACAACCCCGACGTCCGGTCCGCGCGCTACGACTTCCGCGTCTTCGAGGCCCGGACCGGTGAGCTGGTCACCGAGTTCACCCTGGACGGCACCACGACCCCGGACGAGACCTGCCCGGAAACCTCCTACGCCCCGCCGTCCACGTACTGGCAGCTCGTGGAGAGCGACGCCCTGGAGAACGCACTGCGCCCCCTGATCGAGGGTCCGGCCCCCGGGTGAGCCCCGGGCCGTGACCGGCGAAGGCGTCAACGGCCGTCGCGGGGGCGGTCGTTGGTCCGTCGGCGGGGCGGGTGGAGGTGCCTCACCGGGCGGGCCTGGTCCGCTACCCTCGCAGGCGGGGAGGGTGCTTGCATGGATGCTGCCGCGACCGTTGGGCTACGGCTCGGATCGGCCGCCGTCGCGCCGCTGGTCAGGAAGCTGTTCCGGGCCGAGCAGCCGGGCGCGGGCCTGGTCGGTGAGCCGGTGCGGATCGCCTCGCTGGTCTCCTTCCGTGGTGAGAAGCGTGCCCTGACCCGGCGCGACCTGGAGAAGCTGGCGCGCGGGCTGGTGGACCGCGCGGTCCGCGCGGCCGGTCCGCACGACACGCCCGCCCCCGGGGAACACGAGGCCGTCGCCCTGGCGCTGACCGACACCCTCGCCGCTCTCGGGGACCTCGACATGGACGACGTGCAGGCCGTCCGGCTGGGGCCCGAAGGGCTGGCCGAGGCGCTGCGCCCGTCCCGGCGGGGCGCGTTGTCGCGGGACGCGGAGCTGTTCCACGACCGGCTGCTGCGGCTGGCCTGCCTGCACATCGTCGACTTCTTCACCCGGCGCTCCACCTTCGTGGCCCGCACCCTGGTCGAGCAGTGCCGACAGAGCGAACGGCTCGTGACGGCGCTGGACCTGCTGGTCGAGCGGCTGCCGGCCAAGCACACCGAGGACGCCGAGTTCGAGGAGCGATACCGGCGTCATCTCGTCCACCGGCACGGCCGGCTCACCATCTTCGGCATCGATCTGGACGACGAATGGCCGCTGGACGACGCCTATCTGAGCCTGGAGACCACGGACAGCGACACCCGCTCGGCGAACGCAACCCCGGACGGCGACCACCGGCACCCGGCCCGCCCGCCGCAGCGCGCGGAGCAGGCGCTGGCCGGGCTCGAACGCGTGCTGCTGCGCGGTGTCGCCGGAGCCGGGAAGACCACCCTCGTGCAGTGGCTCGCCGTCACCACCGCCGAACACCGGCCCAGCGGCAGCCTCGTCCACCTCTTCGGGCGCGTGCCGTTCGTCCTGCCGCTGCGCACCCTGACCCGCGCCGGCGGCGCACTGCCCACGCCCCGCGACTTCCTGAGCGTGGTGGGCTGCCCGCACACCCCGCCCGCGGGCTGGGCCGAGCGGGTGCTGTCCGCGGGGCGCGGACTGCTCCTGGTCGACGGCATCGACGAGGTGCCCGAGCCACAACGGGACGGCACCCGCCGGTGGTTGCGGGAGCTTCTCCGGGAGTTCCCGGGCAACGTCTGCCTGGTCACCGCCCGGCCCTCGGCCGTGCGTGAGGACTGGCTGGCCGCCGAGGACTTCCGCGAGCTGTCGCTCTCGCCCATGAGCCCGGAGGACGTGGCCGCCTTCATCGAGCGCTGGCACCGTGCGGCGAAGGCGGGCCAGGACCGGGCCGACGCCCTGCTGGCCACCGTGCGCAGCCGCCAGGACCTCGCCCGGCTGGCCACCAACCCCCTGATGTGCGGCCTGATCTGCGCCCTGCACCGATCGAGCCACGGCTATCTGCCGCGTGGCCGCGAGGAGTTGTACGAGGCGGCCCTGCGGATGCTGCTGGAGCGACGCGACCGGCAGCGGAGCATCGACCACGGCTTCGGGATGGACGCCAGGTCCCAGACCGTGCTCCTGGAACGGCTGGCCTACTGGCTGATCCGCAACGGCCACTCCCAGATGGAGCGCGACGACGCCATCGAACTGATCGGCCAGGCCCTGCCCGCCATGCACCGGGACGCGGCGGCACGCTCCCCCGAGGACGTGTACCGGCACCTGCTGGAGCGTTCCGGCCTGCTGCGCGAACCGGCCGACGGCGTCGTGGACTTCGTGCACCGCACTTTCCAGGACTACCTCGCCGCCCGCGCGGTCGTGGAGAACCGGGACTTCCCGCTGCTGGTGCGGAACGCACACCTGGACCAGTGGGAGGACGTCGTCCGGATGGCTGTGGCGCACGGCCGGCCCGACGAACGGAGACGGCTGCTGCGGCAGTTGGTCAAGCGCGGCGACACGGTGCGCAAGCACCGGGTCCGCCTGCATCTACTGGCCATGGCCTGCCTCGAACACGCGCCCCACCTGGACCCGGAGGTGCGGCGGGAGGTGGAGGAACGGGCCGCCGCGCTGATCCCGCCCAGGACGTACGGCGAAGCGCTGTCACTGGCCGCCGTCGGGCAGGTGGTGCTGGAACTGCTGCCGGGCCCCGAGGGGTTGACCGACGACGAGGCCGAGGCGGTGGTGCACGCGGCCCGCCAACTGGACACCGAAGCGGCCCTGCCCAAACTCGCCGCGTTCCGCGACCACCCTTCCTACGCGGTGAGAGACGCGCTCCTGAGCAAGTGGGGTGCCTTCGAGCCCGAACGGTTCGGCGCGGAGATCCTCTCCGGGCTGTCGCTGGACGGCAGGCCGCATCTCAGGGTGCACACCTCGGCCGAACTGGCCGCTCTCCGCACACTGCCCGACCACCCCTATCTGGCGTTGTTCGGGGAGTTCACGCAGGAGGAGATCATCGAGGCGCTGGGAAGCAGGCCGCTGAAAGAACTGACACTCAGCGGCGAACGGCTCACGGCCCTGCGATTCCTCGGGTCCTTCCGCTCCCTGGAACGCCTCTCCCTGATCCGTGGCCCGGCGGTCACGGACCTTTCCCCGCTGTCGGAACTTCCGCTGCGCAGCCTGCTGTTGCGGCAGCTGCCCGCGCTGCGCGACTTCCGTTGCCTGAACGCCCTCTCCCACCTCCGCTACCTCTATCTGGGGGACGGCATGGCCTGCCCGGGGCTCGAAGCCCTGCCGTCCCGGGCGCCGCTCACCGATCTGGGCCTGCCCTCCGCGGTCACCGACCTCACCGGGATCGGCGTCTGGCGGGAGCTGGCGACGCTGCGGATCCTCGACCCGGACCACGTCCCGCCCCCGGACAGTCTGGCGGCGGTCGCCGAACTGCCCGCGCTGACCCACCTGGTGATTCCGCAGCGGCTCCTGCGGGCGTTCCGCGAGCACCGCATCGCTCTCCCGGGGATCAGCCATCTGCACCTGACCGATACCCGGGAGGACCCGGACCTGCGGGATGTCGCCGCCGTGCTGCCCGGGCTGCGGGACCTGATCCTGTCCGATGGCCCCGCCGAG
The DNA here is from genome assembly GCF_051386415.1 of Streptomyces sp. URMC 129. NCBI lineage: Bacteria > Bacillati > Actinomycetota > Actinomycetes > Kitasatosporales > Streptomycetaceae > Streptomyces > Streptomyces sp. URMC 129. The sequence continues at coordinate 39,724 of NZ_JBPQTQ010000009.1, read as the reverse complement.
CTGGATCTCACCCCGCTGAGCGAACTGGAACACCTGCGTTCGGTGCGCCCTCAGCGCGCGGTACGCGTCACGAACCCGGACCGCCTGCCGCACGCCACGGTGTCCCAGCCGCTGGAGTCCCGCTACTAGTGCTGTGAACGCATAGGTTCGCCGGGTTGGTGGTCATGACGGTTGGATGGGCGGTGACGTCCGACCCGACCGCTGGAGGCGTGGTGGCCGAGCCGGTCCATGTGCGCAGACTGACGACCAGGAGGGGCAGAAGCTGCAGCGGATCGTGCGCCGGGGCACCACGATCTGGGTGCGCTACCGGCGCCCGATGATGCTGCTGGCCTCGGTCTGCGGGAACCGGGCCGTTGATCGCCCACCTGGTGCAGGCCGACGACGACCCCGTCCGGGATGTGATCCACCGGTTCAACGAGATCCGCCTGGCCTGTCTGGACCCTCAGTGGGCGGGATGCCGTCCCCGCCTGCTCAGCGGTGATGACGAGGACTTCGTCAGCCGGACGGCCACCACAGGCCCCACCAGGCTCGGCAGGCGACGACCGTCTGTGGGGCATCAACCGCCGCAGGGAGGCTCCGTGAACAGCCCGGCCGCGCTGAAGTCGATGCGGGCCGCCCGCTCCGACGGAGCACCACTCCGTGAACCTGGACCATCTGTCCGCGCACAGGGGCCGAGAAGATCCAGCGACGGGCGAAGAGGCACCGGGTCACGCAGTGTTTCACCCTGACCTACGCATCCCGGTCCCACCCGATCGAGCCCACTTCGGGTGGCTGCGGCAGTTCACCATCGGGAACTTCCACCACCCCAACCACACGGTGCAGACCCGGGGCCTCCACGCCACCTGTGCGGCGCAGTGCCAGCGCCCGTCGCCGGGACCTCCTCGCAGCGCAACGCCGCGAGCGTGCGCGCGTCCGCAGTGAGAAGGACATCCGACGGAGTGACGCCCTCTGGCCCCGCGGCCTGACCTACCGCGCGGCCCGCAAGGCCGCCGCGATCTGGACAGCATCCAGGTCGACAACGACCTCATCCGCGTCCCACACGCCACGTGAGGAGATCGCCAGGCCGATCAAGCCCAGCTCCGCAGCATGGTCACGCAGTTCGTACTCTTCACGGCTCTCCTCGCCGACCCCGGCCAGTTCCTCGCGTTCCCAGGCAGCGACCGCCAACTCAGCCATGGACCGGGGCAACCGCACGCTGATCCGACTGATCTGGGGATCGAGATGAGTCCCGACCGCCGCCAGCACGGTCCGGTCCTGCCGGTATCTCACGTACTGCTCGCGATCTTCCACAAGCCGAGGATACTCAGGCTCCCCCGAGGCTCCGGTTCCACAGCAGGTGAACGCATGCAGTCAGGGCACTAGCCCGGGGCTGCCAGCGGCGATGGACTCAACCCGGCAGTCCCGGCCCGGCGGCGGCATCAGCGCCGCCCGAAGGCCGGGGCCCGTCCGCTCCCGCAGCCAGCTCCACGACGATGCTGTCGACGGCGGGAGTGGCGACGGAGACGCTGCGCAAGACGGAAACGGGCCGGGCGCCGACTCCCGCGTTCTTCACCGTGGTGACCCCTATGGCCGCGGCGCTGGGGGTATCGCGGCCTGCACGCTGGACAGCGACGCGGTGAGCAGGCGACTGCGGTCCAGAGGTTTCGCAGAAATCAGCCCCTGCGGATGCCCGCGCATGTGCCCATCGTGGCCGGCCCGATCAGCGCCCACACGCCCGAGTGGGATGCATGCAGGACGGCCCCCGCCATTGCCGGTGAAAGCCCGACCGTGGCGGGGGCCAACTCGGACCGGTAGCGGAACAGCTTGCGACCGAGCGCGGCCAACGCTGCGCCCGCCTGCGGCGCCGTCGGCGCTCCCGAACTGTTTACGGAACCTCCGTCCGTGTCTGCCGTTCACTGAGTTCAACTGCATCCCTCCTTTCGGTGAGTGGGCGGGGCACGGATCAATGCCGGCGAGGAACCGCGCTCCGGCCGAGACCGTAGAGCGTGCACGGCACGGCGTACGACACGGGCAGGCCCCCGAAGCGCCACAGGCCGTAGATGGCCGGACCGAGAAGCAGGACGGCGGACAGGAAGAAGAACATCGGTCACCTCCCTCCCGTGGTCGAGGCGCTCACGCGATCACCACCAGGGCGAGCACGCAGCACAGGCGGCGGCGATAGACAGGCGCTGGGGCGACGAGGTCGCCCACAGCAGTGACAGGGCCAGTAAGCGGGCGGGGAGCACGACCAGCCGGAAGCCGGTCGAGACCTCGTCCGAACTGGCCGACCAGGGACGGGTGAAGTGCACCTCGGGTCGTACCGAGATGGCGCTCAGCTCGATCACGGCGGGTTGCTTCGACCGCAGGGGGCGGCGCTTCGGCCTCTTCGCGGGAACCAGTTGCGTCGTCTCGATCGTCATGCCGCGCTCACCGCCTTGCGGAAGTTGAAGCTGGTCCTCGTGAAGTTGCGCCAGTGGTCGCGGCGGACGTGTCGAACCGCGCCTGCGAGACGTTCTTTCTGTCAGACCCCATGCCGGGCTCCCTCTCCGCGTTGGTGGGTGGATGTGTGCGGGCAACTCCGCACACCAACGAGCATCCGGTGAGAGGATGGGACGTGATCACCACATGACTGGACGTGTGCAAGACGTCTGCCGAGGCGAAGACGTCCCGGGAAGTCCCGGGTGGGGGTACATGCCGAACGAGAGACTGCGAGCGACGTTGTTGGAGCGCCGCGTGACCCCGGCCGACCTGGCGAGCGCTGTGGACGTGGACCCCAAGTCGGTGGAGCGCTGGATCAACGGTCGCCTCCCGTACCGGCGTCACCGGTACGCCGTGGCGAACTTCCTCAACGTCGACGAGGGGTACCTGTGGCCGGACGCCCTGCCGCGCCAGCAGGTCGTGAACGCGTCCGAGAGCGAGATCCTGACCATCTACCCTCACCGCTGGGCCGTTCCGAGCGATGCGTGGGGCAAGCTCTACGCGACGGCCCGGGAGGAGATCGGTGTCCTGGTCTACAGCGGTCTCTTCCTGGCCGAAGACGCGGGCGTGCTGCGAACGTTCGTTGAGAAGGCGCGGCAGGGCGTGCGTGTGCGTGTGCTGCTGGGTGATCCGGACAGTGTCCACGTGGCGAACCGGGGAGCGGACGAGGGGATTGATGAGGCCATGGCGGCGAAGATCCGCAACGTCATGGTTCTCTACAAGCGCGCCGTGGGGAACGTGGAAGGCATCGAGATCCGGCTCCACGACACGGTTCTCTACAACTCGATCTACTTCGCGGACGACCAATTTCTTGTCAATACGCACGTCTACGGGTTCGCGGCTTCTCATGCTCCGGTGCTGCACCTGAAGCGCATCCCGGGCGGAGAGATCGTCAACACGTACCTGGAAAGCTTTGACCGGGTCTGGGCCGGAGCGCGAGCCCTACCGTAAGGAACGAACTCATGGCAACGCGAATCGACTACTACGACGACCCCGCCGCGCCGCCGGCCAACAGCCTTGTGCCGTCGGCCAATGTGGTCGTTCTCAACGAGCACGGCGAGATACTGATGATCCGCCGCACGGACAACGGCAATTGGGCACTGCCCGGCGGCGCCATGGACCTGGGCGAGTCGCTGACCGATTGCGCGGTGCGTGAAGTGGCCGAGGAGACAGGCATCACGTGCGAAGTGACGGGCTTGGTCGGCATCTACACCGACCCGCGTCACGTCATCCTCTACACGAGCGACGGGGAGTGCCGACAGGAGTTCTCGGTCGTCTTCACGGCGCGGGCCACCGGGGGGCAGCCCACGCCGAGCGACGAATCACGGGAAGTTGAGTGGATCGCTCCGCAGGACGCATCCGGACTCCAGATGGACCGGTCGATGCGTGCCCGCATCCTCGACTACGTGCAGGGGCAGAACCTCCCGCACCTCGGGTGAGGCTCATCCGCCGAGGGCGGCCAGCTTCTCACTGATCGAACGCGACGCGGCCAATATCTGGGGCGCGGCCCGCTCTATCGAACGAGTGACGAGGTGCTCCGGCCCGTAGCGGGAGAAGATCTCCTGAAGCCGTTCCTCGGCAGTCGTCACCTTTCCGTCCGGTGTCGTGGTCATATCGCAGTAGACGAGAGCCTCGACGAGGTGTGGCTCCTCAAGCCGGAACTCGCCCGAGAGTTCGTCGGCGAGTGACCGTTCCTCGGCCTCGATCAGCGCGCAGGAGTGATGGGCCACGAGATTGCAGATCCGGGGGTCGGCCTGCTCGACGTCCCGCAGGTAACGAGCACCGTCGAGCGGATGGAAACCCGTCTCCGCGATCGCTGGAGAATAGCCGATGTCATGCAATACGGCAGCGCATTGGAGGAGTTCGGCATCGCCCCCCATGATCGGCGCGAGCCGTTCGGCCTGAGCGCTCACCCCCAGGGAGTGAGCCCAACGGCGAGGCAACGGGTCCGCCAACAGTCGGCGTGCCAGATCAGTGGCCCATGCGACATCCATGCGACGAGGCTAACGGCTATCGCTTCCGGACGAACCAGCCCTTGCCCTGCACAGCTTCGACAAGTCCAGCTCCCGAGAGGTCAGCGAGTGCCTGCCGCGCCGTTCCCCGAGAGACGCTGTAGCGCTCGGACAAGGCGGCCTCACTCGGCAGCGCCGCGCCGGGCACCAGGTCGCCACGTTCGATGGCTTCGCGCAGTTCCCCTGAGATCTGCCGGTACTGCGGCGGTCTGGGCCTGGACGAGGCCGTTCCATGCTCATGCGTGGCGCGGACGACGCGGCCCCGGCCTGGGAGGGACTCGATGAGCCCTTCCGTCTCCAGGACGGAGAGGGCACGCCTGAGCGTGTTGCGGGCGACGCGGAATTCAGCTGAGAGCGTTGCCTCGGAGGGAAGCAGCTCGCCCGGTGGCAGCGCCCCGGAAGCGATCCGTTCCCGAAGGGCACGCGCGATCTGCGCGTAGGCCCCCCACGCCGTCGATCGTGGACTCACTCGATCCTCTCGGAGGTGCGGGACGGTGGCATGGGCGTCGCCCAGGTCCCCCATCACGGTTGCTGCGGTGCTCGTGCGGCTAGGGACGTTCGGGCGGTGCTCCCCGTGCCGAGGCTCGGTAGAGGCATGGCGGCAAGGGACCGTCCGGACGACTGAGCAGCGGCAGGAACTGCACGCGCCTGACTCGCCATTCGACCCTCGTCGCTCCGCACTCGATCGAGTACACAAAGGGCACATCGCTCTCAACGGCGTCGGCCACTTGGCGCTCGTTCGGCAACATCGAATGTTCGGTGATCCGGGCGTACTCCGGGTTCAGCCTTGTGACGACTGCCCGGACGGACACCTGTAGCCACTCGCGGACTTGCTCCAGGCTGTACGAGTCACAGGTCCCCACGGTCACGGTGCCGAACTCCGCGGTAGGTGTTGAGAGGAGGCACTCGCACCAGAAGTCGTTCAATGCGGTCGCGCTCATCCGGGCTGGTCACTTCCCGGCATGGTGCGGAACTCACACCAGACGCACTTGCCGGGGCCGCTGCGGTAGAAGCCGCGATTGGTCACGATGCTCTCGATGATGTACATCCCGCGTCCCGCCTCGTCCCCGGGCTTGACCAGGCGGGGGAGTGGCATTCGGCGATCGGAGTCGTGGACGTCGAGGCGCACCACGGTGCGGGCACTGAGGAGTCGCACCTGAATCAGGCCGTCGTCTTGGGTGGGACGTGCGTGGACCACGGAGTTGGTCACCAGCTCGGAGACGACGAGTTCGACGGCGTCCGCGAGGGCCTCGTGACCTCCCGCAGTCAACGCGATCTTCACGAACCGGCGTGCGAGGCTTGCCGATTTCGGGTCGTACCTCAGGGAAAGAGAACCGAGCAACTCGGTCGGGCGCGTATCGGCACGCTGTGCCGGCGGCTGGCTGATGTGGACACTCACGGCTGTTCCTCACGGGTCGAGATCGCCGCCAACAGGCTCTGCATGTGCAGGAGTGTTATGACGGCGCGCTGCCGCAAGTACCGCGTTTGTGGGACGTCTTGGGACGTCTTCGCTATCGTGGAGGCGTCCCCTGCGGGAGGAGGCACCCATGAACTACGCCGTGAAACAGGCGTTGGCCCGCGCCGGCCTCAGCGTGACCGACGTCGCCGCCCAACTCCAGGTCGACCCCAAGACAGTCGCCCGCTGGATCAGCGGCCGAATCCCTCATCCGCGCCATAGGGCAGCGCTGAGCAAACTCGTGAGCGCGTCCGAGCGTGACTTGTGGCCGGCCGCAGTGGGGCACGCGCTACGTCGACCACTCGCCCCGACCGAAATCCAAGCTGTCTACCCGCATCGATGGCTCGTTCCTTCCCATGCTTGGCGGGCGTTCTTCAGTCGAGCGGAGAAGAAAATTGACGTTCTGGTCTACAGCGGTCTATTCCTCATGGAGGATGCATCGATTCTCCGGATCTTCGCTGAAAAAGCTATGTCTGGAGTGGAAGTGCGTCTGCTTTTCGGTGATCCTGAAAGTGAGCAGGTAGCCGAGCGAGGGAGGGAGGGAGGTATTGGAGACGCCATGCCTGCCCGCATCCGTAACGCGCTGGTACTCACCAAGAGAATCTCGAAGACTCCGGGTCTCGACGTGAGAATGCATGGCGCGACACTCTATAATTCGATCTTTCGGTCGGATGCGGAATTCATGATCAACTCTCACGTCCTTGGCCACTCGGCTGCGAACTCGCCGGTTCTCCATCTTCGGCAGTCGGAGGGTTTCTCCATGAGCGCCACTTACTGTGAGAGCTTCGAACGCGCCTGGGCCGAGTCTGCACCCGTGGCCGTCCACTGACGACGCGGTGCCCGTGCATCAGTGGACCGACCCACGGAGTGAGCTCTAACTCACGTCATACCCGGGGTGTTGATTCTTTGGCGGGGTGAATTGCCTCACGTGCTTCACACGGTTCCATCGCGTCCCTCGTGAGGCTGGTCCAGTTGCTGCTCTCGCTTGCGCTGCTCCACGCGAAGTGACTCGATCTCTTCCGTCAAGCGGGCCAGATTCTCTGTCTCATCTTGCGTGTACGGCCGGATACCAAGCTCGAACGCTGTGGCATGCTGCTCAATGGCATCTGCTGTTTGTTGCAGGTAGAAACTGCGCTCTCGATACTTGAAATACCCGGTAAATCCGGCCGAGACGCCTACCGAAAAACTGAGGCCTACCGTGACCCACTTGAGCATGCCGCTGATATCGGCGAGGCTTGCGGCGGTCGTAGTGCCCAGTGACCCGATGATGATGACGGACTGAAATGCGTTATGGAGCCGACGGTAGTGCTGAGATTCTTCGCGAAGCCTTTCGAGTTCCTTGGGGATGGAGTCCTTGTAGCTGTACTGCCGCTGATATACTGGGATCCCCAGCTGAGAGGCCCTCAATAGGCGCCGCTCGTGGGCAATCTCTAGGTCCAGTTCAAGCTGGCGGACCGACTTCCTTGCGTCATCATCGCGGCCGTCCTCGATGTAGAGCTGAACCAGAAGAGCGATGATCGATAAACTGGTCAGAGGAATAGCGATTCTGTTGACGGGGCCAAAGTCTACAGATCGCCAAGTTCCCACAGTAGCAACGTAGATGGCAAGAATTGCCGCGATCGTTGCGGTAGCCGTCCAATGCAGACTGCGAAGCTGTAGTCGACGCGTGCGTACAGCTTCTTGCAGTCGAAGAATCGCTTCTGTGTGCTGCAGCAGCTGTTCGGCGGGACCCTCACTGGAGGCTGATGGGAGTGACAAGTCGCTGCCCCCCGATGGCATAGTTCGACGTTCCAGGCGGCTGGTTCACTTCCCTTCTGTCCGCTGGGCCAAACCCAAATCGGTCTCGCGTGCGAATCGAGCAATTGACGGCTCACTGTGGACCGCCAGCGGCTTCGGGAGAGCCCTTTCTGATTCATCGCCGTGGCGGCTGATCCCGGTTGCACCCGCCAAGGTGGCAGTGCGCATACGTCTCGTTGGCCGGCGTGGGGCACCGGCCAGCAGCGACGGACTTCGGCGGGGTCTCGGAGTCACGGGGGTGGTGGTGACCAGGTGGTCGTGGAGTGGCGGACCACCAGGTTCGCGCCCACGCGGAGCGAGCGGGCCGTGCCGGGGTGGCCCGGCTCGCCCTTCTCGATGCGGCGGAGCAACTGCTCGGCGGCCAACTCGCCCATGTCGCGCGGGGCGTTGTCGACGACCGTGATCGGGGGGTGCCAGTAGGCGAAGAACGGGGCCTCCTCGTGGCACACCAGCGACAGTTCGTCGGGCACCCGCACGCCGAGCCGGACCAGGGCGCCGAGCACGCCGAAGGTCGCCTCGTGGTTGGCGCTGTAGAGCGCGGTGGGCCGTGCCGAGGAGGCCGTCATCAGCCGCGCGACCGCCTGGTCGCCGAAGGGCGGCTCGTACGGGCCGCGCACGACCAGGGCGGGGTCCGGCGCGAGGCCGTGCTCGGCCATCGCCTGGGCGAAACCGGCGTACCGGTCGCGGCCCGAGTCCACCGAGGCGGGACCGCCGATGAAGCCGATGCGCCGGTGGCCCAGCTCCAGCAGATGCCGGGTGGCGAGCAGCGCCCCCTCGTGGTCGCCGGCCATCACGGCGTCCCCCGGCGCGCCCTCCGGGGAGCGGATCAGGTTGACCACCGGTATGCCCGCCGCCTCCACCTCCCTGGTCACCGCGGTGTTCTCCCCGGTGCCCACGATGATCAGCCCGTCCACCCGGTGATCCAGCAGCGCTTCGAGGTACCGCCGTTCGCGGGCGGGGTCCGCGTCGGTGATGCAGAGCAGGACCTGGTAGCCCAGCTCCTCCAGACGCTGGTGCACCACCGAGGTGATGACGTGGAAGGAGGCGTTCACCAGGTTGGTCACGATGAGGCCGACGAGGTTGCTGCGCCGGGTGCGGAGGCCACTGGCGATCCGGTTGGCGCGGTAGCCGAGGCGCTCGGCCGCGGCCAGCACCGCGCGGCGGGCCTGCGGGCTGATCCGTGCCGATCCGCTCAGCACGCGCGAGGCGGTGCTCTTCGAGACGCCCGCCGCTGCCGCGACATCGGCCAGGGTGACAGCCAAGGTGAACCCCCGAGGAGTGCAATCGATTTCACTCGACAACCCGTCGCCGTGGGCAGCGACCCCTGCATTATGGCAGAGGAGCGCAGGGTTTCCCGGTCGTTAAATCGCCATTTCCCTTCACGATTCCCGGTGAGCGGGGGTTGACGCGGTCTCCCGTCGAGGCCCACGGTGGTGTGCAATCGATCCCACAACAAGACCACGGCGACCCCGCCCCGGCGCCGCCGGGGGCGCCCTGAGGGAGGACGCGGATGAACCGGAGTGACGTCTCCTGGCGCGGCTACTGGCCCGCCGCGCCCACGCCGTTCACCGCCGACGGCGCCGTCGACGAGGCCGCCTGGCGGGCGCTGCTCCGGCTCTACGCCGCGCAGGGCGTCCATGGCGTGCTGGTCAACGGCACCACCGGCGAGTGGTTCTCGCAGACACCGGCCGAGCGCCGCCGCGTCGCGGAGATCGCCGTGGCGGAGCTGGGCGGCCGGGTGCCGGTCGTGATCGGCTGCGGCGCGTTCACCGCCGCCGAATGCGCCGCGTTCGGCGAACACGCCCGCGCCATCGGGGCCGACGGCATCCTCACCACCCCGCCGCCGTACCTGCATCCCAGCGAGGACGAGATCTACGCCTTCTACCGGGAGATCGCGGAGACGGTCGCCATGCCGCTCATGGTCTACAACTGGCCGCGCGGCACGGCCGTGGACATCGGGGTGGAAACCGCCGTCCGCCTCGCCGCCCTGGACAACGTCGTGGCCATCAAGGACAGTTCGGGCGACGAGCTGAAGGTGGCGGAGACCTGCGCCGCCCTCGCGGGCTCGCTCCGGGTGTTCGGCCGCTTCATCCACCGCCGGGGCATGGCGATCATGGCCGAGTTCGGCGGCGACGGGAACATCGACGGCGGCGCGCTCGGCGCCCCGTTCGCGGTCCCGTTCTACGAGGCCTACTGGGCCGGCGACCTCGATCGCGCCCGCGCGTGGTCCGCCCGCTACGAGCGGCTGACCGGCCTGCTCGTCAACTCCGACTACAGCTCCAAGTTCGCCTCACCCACCGCGCAGCTGAAAGCAGCGATGCGGCTGCTCGGACAGCCGGGCGGGCACGTCCGCCCGCCCCTGCTCCCGCTGGACGACCCGGCCCGGCTCGCGCTTCTCTCCGCCGCCCTGGACGAGTCCGGCCTGCCGTCCGCCGTCGCGGCGACGTCCCCGTAACGCCCCACCACCGCACCGTCCCACCACCGCACCTCCGCTCACCCCGGCCTCCCCAGGCCGTCCCGAAAGGCAACGATCGTGCGAAGACTGCTCCCCCTCACCACGGCCGCCCTCCTCCTGCCCCTCGCGGCATGCGGCGGCGGCGACTCCTCAGGCTCCGCCGACTCCTCCCCGGCCGCCGCCGACGACTGCGCGCCCCGGATCGGCGGCGGCGACCTCGTGGCGGACGGCACCCTCACGATGTCCACCAACGCGACGCTGCCGCCCATGCAGTACATGGACGGCGACGACATCGTCGGCATGCGCGTGGACCTGGGGGAGGAGATCGCCCACCGGCTGTGTCTGGAGCCGGAGTTCGTCAACGTCCCCTTCGACGCCCAGATACCCGGCGTCCAGAGCGGGCGCTGGGACATGATCAACACCGGCATGTTCTACACCCCCGAGCGCGCCGAGACGATCACCCTCGTGCCCTACGAGGTCCAGGGCGTCTCCGTCTCGGTGCCCGACGGCAACCCGCACGGCATCACCTCCGAGGACGACCTGTCGGGCCGGACGATCGCCGTCGAGGCACCCGGCTACGAGTACGACACCCTCGAAGCCCTCAACGCCCGGTTCGCGGAGGCGGGCAGGCCGGGGATCAGCCTCCGGACCTTCCACAACAACGCGGACGCCTACCAGGCGCTGTCCGCCGGGCAGGTCGACGGCGTTGCCATCGTGGAGTCGGTCACGACCTACTACCAGGGCAACGGCCGTTTCGAGACGGCGGTTTCCGGGATGAACACCGCGCCGCTCGCGCTGGGCTTCGGCAACACGGCCGTCGCCGAGGCCGTCGCCGGCGCCGTACGGGAGATGGAGGAGGACGGCTATCTGGCGGAGCTGTTCGACGAGTACGGCGTCACGCCCTACACCGGCCCCATCGAGGTGACCACCGGACCGGTCACCGTCCAGTAGTCCACCGGACCGAGGGAAGGTCGAATCATGTGGTCCTGGGAGGCATTCTTCTCCTTCCTCCGCAGTCCTGCGCTGCTCCACGGCGCCTGGACGACGGTGTGGCTGACGGCGGTGAGCATGGGCCTCGGGCTGGTGCTGGCCGTGGTGGTGGCGTGGGGCAGGGCGTCGGCCCTCCGCCCGGTGCGGATGGTGACGGGTTTCTACGTCTGGCTGATGCGGGGGACCCCGCTGCTGGTGCAACTCGTCATCATCTACACGGGTTTGCCGCAGGTCGGCATCCGGCTCGACGTCGTCACGGCGGCGCTGACCGGGCTGGTGCTCAACGAGGCGGCGTATCTGTCGGAGATCGTCCGCTCCGGGTTCCTCTCGGTGCCGCGCGGCCAGACCGAGGCCGCGCGCGCCCTGGGCATGTCCCCGGCACGGGTGTTCCGCGTCGTCCTCTTCCCGCAGGCCCTGCGGATCATGGTCCCGTCCCTGGGCAACAGCTTCAACGGGCTGCTGAAGACGACCACGCTCGTCTCCGTCATCTCCGTGGAGGAGCTGCTGCGCCAGACCCAGTACGCCGTCCAGGTCAACTTCCGCGTGCTGGAGGGCCTGACCGCGGCGGCGCTGTACTACCTGGCCATGACCACGCTGTGGGACTTCTTCCAGCGGCGGCTGGAGGCCAGGGTCGGCCGCGGCTACGCCCCGCGGACCGGACGGACGAAGACCACGCGACAGAGGAAGGGACCCGACCCGTTGACCGCGCCCGGTCCCCTGATGGAAGCGGAGAACCGATGAACGCGGCTCCGGACAGCCGCCTGGTGCTGGTCGAGGCCCGGGGCGTGCAGAAGTCCTTCGGCTCGGTGCGGGTGCTCAACGGCGTCGACCTCACCGTCCGCGAGCGGGAGGTCGTCCTGATCCTCGGCCCGTCGGGCGGCGGCAAGAGCACCTTCCTGCGCACGCTGAACTGCCTGGAGGACATCGACGAGGGCAGCGTCCGCGTCTGCGGCGAACTCATCGGCCGCGACGAACGCCCGGGCCGCCGCCGGAGCCGACTGCGCGAGAGCCGGGTCGCGGTGCAACGCCGCGTGACCGGCATGGTGTTCCAGCAGTTCAACCTCTTCCCGAACATGACCGCGCTGGAGAACGTGGCTTGCGGGCCGGTGCACGTCCACGGCACCCCGAAGGCCGAGGCGCAGCGGGACGGCCGTGACCTGCTGGACCTGGTGGGCCTGGCCGACAAGGCGGGCAGCTATCCCGGGCAGCTCTCCGGCGGCCAGCAGCAACGGGTCGCGATCGCACGGGCCCTGGCCATGCGGCCCCGGGTGATGCTCTTCGACGAGCCCACCTCGGCCCTGGACCCGGAGATGGTCACGGAGGTGCTGGACGTGATGGTCCGGCTCCGCGAGGAGGGCATGACGATGATCGTCGTCAGCCACGAGATGGGCTTCGCCCGGGCCGCCGCCGATCGTGTGGTGTTCCTCAGCGACGGCCAGGTGCTGGAGGACAAGGCGCCCGACGCCTTCTTCGCCGCGCCCGAGCACGAACGCACCCGCCGGTTCCTGAGCAAGATCCTGTGAGCGCGGCCATGAAGAACGCCAACGGACGGCAACGGCCGCGCACGGTGCGGGTCGTGGTCGACGGGACACCGAGGGCGGCCTGGGAGGGCCAGACGGTGACCGCGGTCCTCGTCGCCGCGGGCGTCTGGGCCCTGCGCCGGAACCCGGTGACGGGCCGACTCCGCGGCCCCTTCTGCGGCATGGGGGTGTGCATGGAGTGCGAAATCGTCATCGACGGCCGCCCCGACACCCGCTCCTGCCTGGTCCACGTGACCGACGGCATGGACGTCCGCACCCGGACGGACCGCCAGCCGCCGGACCGGGACCAGGACCCCGGTCCGGACCAGGACCCCGATGCAGGATCAGGACCCCGATCAGGATCAGGAGGTGACCCGTGCCTGAACGGCCTTCCCCGCCCGACGCGGTGACGACGCTCACCGTGGATGTCGCGGTCGTGGGCGGCGGGCCCGCGGGCCTGACCGCCGCCGCCCTGCTGGGCGAGGGCGGGCTGCGGGTCGCCCTGATCGACGAAGCGGACCGGCCCGGCGGCCAGTTCTACAAGCGCCGTGCCGAGCCGATGGCCGACGCCTTCGGCGACTTCCGCCCCCGGGGCACCGCGCTGATCGAACGCGCCCGCGCCGCCGGGGTGCGGTGCCTGCCCCACACGCTGGTGTGGGGAGCCACCGACGCCGGTACCTCCCTCCTCACCGGCGACGTCCGCACCGGAGCGGCCGGCCGGGTCACCGCCCGCGCCACGATCGTCGCCACCGGCGCCTTCGAGCGTGCCGTGCCGTTCCCCGGCTGGCTCCTCCCGGGCGTGGTCACCCCCGGCTTCGCCCTGCACCTGGCCACCATGGACCGGACCGCCGTGGGGCGCCGGGTCGTCGTGGCCGGGACCGGCCCGTTCCTGCTGCCGGTCGCCCACGCGCTGCTGGACGTCGGGGTCCGCATCGAGGCGCTGCTGGAGCTCAACCACCCGTACCGGCCACGGCTCGCCGCGCTCGGCGCGGCCGGCCACCCCGCGCGGCTGACGGAGGCGGCGGGCTATCTGCTGTCCCTGGCGGTACGCGGTGTGCGGGTGCGTCAGGGCCGGCGCGTGCTGGCCGCGTACGGCGACGACCGGGTGCGGGCCGTCGACATCGGCCCGGCCGATCCGGCGCGGGCGGGCGAGGGCGTCCAGCGCGTCGAGGTGGACGCGCTGTGCGTCGGCTTCGGCTTCCGGCCCAGCACCGAACTGCTGCGCCTGCTCGGCTGCCGCACCGGAGTCGACCCGGCCACGGGTGAGGAACTGCCGGTGGTGGACCAGGACGGCGCCACCTCCGTGGACGGCGTCTACGCCGCCGGCGAGTGCGCCGGGATCGCCGGGGTGCACGCGGCCGAGGTCCGCGGCGAACTGGCCGCCCGCGCCGTCCTGCGCCGCTTCGGCCGGGAGGCACCCGGCGGCGCGCGCCTCGCGGCGGCCCGGCGCCGGGCCCGCGCCCTGGACCGGTTCGCGGCCCTGACGCGGCGGCTCTACCCGGTGCCGCCCTCGCTCACGACCTCGCTGGCCGACGACACCACGGTGTGCCGGTGCGAGGGCGTCACCGCGGGCGAGATCCGGCGCGCCGCCGCGACCGGCTGGAACGACCTGCACGCCACCAAGGGCGCCACCCGCGCCGGCATGGGGCCGTGCCAGGGACGCGAGTGCGGCCACGTCGTCGCGGCGCTGGCCCGGCGGACGCCCGGCGCACCGGCCGCCTTCTCGGCCCGGGCCCCCCTCAAGCCGCTGCCGGTGCGCACGGTGCTGGCGCTGGACGAGGCGGGCACCCACGCCGGAGCCGAGCCGGGGGAGGCGGCCGATGGCTGAGCGACACCGCGCGCACCGAGCCGACGTCGTGGTGATCGGGGCGGGCATCCTCGGGGCCGCCGCCGCCTTCCACCTCGCCGCGGCCGGGTTCCGCGTGACCGTGCTGGAGCGCGGCGCGCCCAACCGCGAGGGGTCCGGCACCACCGCGGGCAATCTGCACATCCAGGGCATCCACACCAGGCGCCCGGGCCAGGGCGTCCCGGTGGACAGCGAACGCTTCCTGCCCCTGCAACGCGCGGCATCGGAGCGCTGGTCCACCGTCGAGGAGCGGCTCGGGGCCGACGTCGAACTGCGGCGCGGCGGCGGGTTCATGGTCGCCGAGACCGCCGAGCAGGAACAAGAGCTCCACGACAAGCGGAAGCTGGAGCGCACGGTGGGCATCCCCACCGAACTGCTCACCGGCGACGAGGCGCGGCGACGGCTGCCGCTGCTGTCCGGCCGGGTCGGTGCCGCCACCTGGTGCCCGCTCGACGGATACGCCAACCCGCTGCTGATCACGCCCGCTTACCTCCGGGCGGCCGTCCGGCACGGAGCCGAGGTGCACGCGTTCACCCCGGTGACCCGTATCGACCGCGGGCCCGGCGGCTACACCGTCGGTTCGGCGGACCGGAGCTGGACCGCGCCCGTGGTCGTCGACGCGGCGGGCCCGTGGCTGACGGAGGTGGCCGCGCTCGCCGGGATCACGCTGGCGATGGCCCCGGTCGTCATCCAGATGCACGCGACCGTGCGGGTGCCGCCGGTCCTGGGCCATCTCGTCCAGCACATCGGCGAGGGGCTGTCGGTCAAGCAGGTGAGCGCCGGCAATCTGCTCATCGGGGGCGGCTGGCCCGCCCGCGGGGCCGGCGCCGCGGGCCGCGGCGCGGCCAGCATGCCGAGCCTGACGGGCAACCTGGTGCAGGCGTGCCGCGTGCTGCCGTTCCTCGCGGACCTGCGGCTGCTGCGGGTGTGGGCGGGTCCGCTGGCCGCGACCCCGGACGAGATGCCGGTGATCGGTGAAGTCCCCGGGCACCCGGGCTTCTTCGTCGCCGGGGGGACGTACGCGTTCACGTTCGCGCCGCTGTGGGGGGAGACGCTGCGCGCGCTGATCGCGGGGGAGCGGCCTCCGGAGCCCGTCGGCGACCTCGGGCCCGGGCGGCTCATGCGGCGGGCCGCGGCCACCCGGCAGGAATCGACTCAACAGAAAGGCAGATGTGCCCGATGACCCCCCTGCGGATGTTCGTCAACGGTCAGGCCATGTCCGGCGGCAGCCTCAACGACGCGCTGAGTGACGCCCGGTTCGCCGGTCCGGCGCGCACCGCCCCCCGGTACCGCTTCTACTCCGTGCGCGACGAATTCCCCGGACTGCACCCGGTGGAGGGGGCGGCGGGCACCGCGATCGCGGGTGAGATCTACGAGGTGACGTACGAGGTGCTGCACGACGTGCTGCTGCCGCGGGAGCCTCCCGAGCTCGAACTCGGCGTCATCCGGCTGGAAGACGGCTCCGGTTCCTTCGCCATGCGGATGCGTCCGGCGGCGCTGCACGCCCCCGGCGTCGTCGACATCAGCGACCACGGCGGCTGGCGCGCCTACCTCGCGACCCGGGCCGTGGGCCTGTAGGCCCGCACCCCGCACCCCGCAGCACCGCAGCCCGCGGTCCGCGACGTTCGATCCCGTTGGAGAGTCCCATGCCCCATCCCGAGCCCCTCGACCTCGTCGTGCGCGGCGGCACCGTGATCAACGCCGACTGGCAGGGCGCGGCCGACGTCCTGGTCGGCGACGGACGGGTCCGCGCGCTGGTGGAACCCGGCGCCTGCCCGCCGGACGCGATACGCCGTGCCGGGGCCGCCGAACTCGACGCCACGGGCCGCCTGGTGCTGCCCGGCGGCGTGGACCCGCACTGCCATGTCGGCTTCACCTCGGGTGAGTTCACCTCGCTCGACGACTACCACCAGGCCACCACCGCGGCCGTGTTCGGCGGCACCACGACCATCGTCGACTTCGCGATCCCGCGCCCCGGCGAGCACCCGGCCGACGTCGTCGCCCTCCAACGCGCCAAGGCGGCCGAGGGGTTGTGCGACAGCGCGCTGCACGCCTGCGTCGTGGACTGGGACGACACCGTGCCGGAGCAGCTCCGCGCGGTGGTGGCCGACGGCGTGGTCACCGTGAAGATGTTCACCACCTACCGGGGCGAGACCATGGCCGAGGAGAAGACCATCCTCAACGTCATGACGCACCTGCGCGACCTCGGCGGCATGGTGGTCGTCCACTGCGAGGCCGACCACATCATCACCGACGTGCAGGAACGCCGCGCGTCGGCAGGCGCCATCGGCGCCGGTCACCACGCCACCACCCGGCCCGAGCTGGCCGAGACCGCCTCCGTGGCGGAGATCCTGGCGATCGCCGAATCCGTCGCGGCCCCGGTGTACTTCGTCCACCAGTCCACCCCGGAGGCCGTCGACCTGGTCGCCCGGGCCCGGAGCCGGGGCGTGCGGGCGTTCACCGAGACGGTCGCGCACCACCTCGTCCTGGACGACTCGGCCTACGCCGGACCGCACCCCGAACGGTTCGTCTGCTGCCCGCCGCTGCGGTCGTCCACCACCGTCGCCGGGCTGAGGTCCCGGGTCTTCCACGGCCAGGTGGCCACCATCGGCAGCGACCACTGCTGCTACGACACCGCCCAGAAGGAGTCCGCGCGCCACGACGTGCGGGCGATGCCCAACGGCCTGCCCGGCGTGGAGACCCGCATGCCGGTGCTCTTCGGCGAGCTGGTCGTCGAGCGCGGCCTCCCCCTGGGCCGCTTCGTGGCGATGACGTGCGCCAACCCCGCCCGGCTCAATGGCCTGTACCCCCGCAAGGGCGTCATCGCCCCCGGCGCGGACGCGGACTTCGCGCTCTGGGACCCGGCCGCCACCCACGAGGTGCGCGCCACCGGCCTGCACATGGCGACGGACTACACGCCCTACGAGGGCATGCGGCTCACCGGCCGCCCGCGCACGGTGGTCGTCGGCGGACGGGTGGTGGTCGACGAGGGACGCCTGACGGACCCGGAGCCGCGCGGACGCCACCTCGCGTCCGGGCCCCTCGGCCCGGCCCTGATCTGCTGACGGCTCAGGCGCGCATGCCGTTGAGCATGTGCGTGATCACCCGGGCGTATTCGGCCCGCACCCGGGGCTTGTCCGGCTCCGGGGCCTCGGCGAGGGCCATGCCGGCGGCGCCGAGGACGTGGAACGTCACGCGGGTCAGCGGTTCGAGGGGGAGCGGCGGCAGGTCGCCGTTGTCCATCAGCGTCCGCATCATGCCCTCGATCAGCCCGTAGGCGTACTTCTCCTCGCACTCCCGCCACTGCGTCCAGCCGAGCGCCAGGGGTGCCTCCTGCCAGACCAGCCGCCCGTACACCGGGTCGCAGGCGCACTCCAGGAACGCCTCCAGCGCGGCTTGGGCGGCCGACCAGGGGTCCGCCTCCCGGGCGGCGGCCTCGGTCGCGCGGCGGGCCATCTCCGTCTCCAGCTCCTCGAACACCGCCTGGAACAGCGCGGTCTTGCTCGGGAAGTGGTGGTACACCGCGCCCCGGGTGGCCTCGATGTCGGCGGCGACGTCCTCCAGCGCCGTCCCGGCGAAGCCGTGTGCGGCGAACCGGCGGGTGGCGGCGTCGAGCAGGGCGGCCTTGGTGGCCTGCGAGTAACGCTCCCGTCGGCTCTTGACAGATGACATGGCCGAAGCATATGACATACACAGCGTATGTTTCCGACGTGGAGTATGACAGAGTCGTCGCCGCCCCTGGAGGCATCCCATGACCGACACGGATCTGCTGCTCAACCCGCTGGAGCCCGGCTTCACCGACGACCCGTACCCGGCCTACCGCCGGATGCGGGAGACGGACCCGGTGCACGAGCACCCCTTCGGCTTCTGGTTCCTGTCCCGGTACGAGGACGTCGCCGCCCTGCTGCGGGCGGCCGGGCTCTCCGTGGACGCCCGGAACCTGGCGGGCGGCGTGCTCCGCGACCAGTACGACCGGCTTGACCGGCTCGACGGGCCCGACCAGGACAGCCGGAGCGTGCTGATGAAGTCGATGCTCGACGTCGACCCGCCGGACCACACACGGCTGCGGTCCCTGGTGACCAAGGCGTTCACGCCGCGCGCCGTCGCCGCGCTGGAGCCGGAGATCACCCGGCTCGTCGACGCCGCCCTCGACCGGATCGCGGAGGCCGGCCGGGCGGACCTGGTGGAGACTCTGGCGTTCCCCCTCCCCTTCGAGGTCATCTCCCGCATGCTCGGCATGCCCCCGACCGACCAGGCGCGCATCCGCCGGCTGAGCGGCATGCTGGTCCGCTCCCTCGAAGTCGTCGCCGACGAGGAGGTGCTGGCCGAGATAGCCCGCGCCGACCAGGAACTGACCGCGCTCATCCGCGAACTGATCGCCCGGAAGCGGCAGAACGCGGCGGACGACCTGCTCAGCGCGCTGATCGCCGCCGAGGAGGACGGCGACCGGCTCAGCGACGACGAGCTGGTCGCCCAGGTGGTGCTGCTCTTCCTGGCGGGCCACGAGACCACGGTGAACCTGATCGCCAACGGCACCCTCGCGCTGCTGCGCCACCCCGACCAGCTCGCGCTGCTCCGGGCCCGCCCCGACCTCGCCGCCAACGCCGTCGAGGAGTTCCTCCGCTACGACAGCCCGGTCCAGCAGACCCGGCGGATCCCCCTGGCGCCGCACACCGTGCGCGGCCGGGAGATCCCCGCGCACAGCATGGTGTTCGCCTGCCTGGCGTCGGCCAACCGCGACGAGAGCTTCTGGGGCCCGGACGCCGACCGGCTCCGGATCGACCGCCCGAACGCCCGGCAGCACGTGTCCTTCGGCGCGGGCCCCCACCACTGCCTCGGCGCCGCGCTGGCCCGGCTGGAGGGGCGGGTCGCGATCGAACGCCTCGTGCGCCGCTTCCCCGGCCTGGCCCTGGACGGCGAGGTGGAGTGGAACGGCCGGATCAACCTGCGCGGTCCGGCCGCGCTGCCGATCACGGTGCGGGGCGGCGCCGCGGGGTGAGCGGCCCCGGGACGCCGCCCGGACGTGTCAGCACGGGGGGTGGACGGGGCGGTACTGCCTGAACTCGTTCTGGTGGGCGAGATAGTCGGGAACCCGCTTGTCGGCCGGGAGGTTGCGGGCCGGGAAGGGGCGGCCGAAGACCTGTCCGACGGGCAGGGTCCCGGCCCAGTACCGGTTCGCGGCGACGTCCTCGGGAGCGTCGTGCGGGTCCCCGCACGCGACTTTCGTGCTCACGTTCTCCAGCTTCAGGCCCATGACCGCGACGAAGTCCAGTTCCACGGGATCGGCGGGGCGCGAATCCCGGCTCCGGCCGCGCACGACGTGCTCGGTGATGGCTTCGAGCGCGGTTTTCTTGCGCTTCCTGCTCACCGGGAACACCTCGCCGTGCACCATCACCGACCGGTAGTCGATGCCGCTCCTGGACGCCGCGCGGCCCACGCAGATGCCGTCCACGAGCGTCACGTTCACGCACACCCACGGATCGGGATCGGGCTCCGCCGTCCGGAAGTGCCGGTGCATGCGGGACTTCGGCGAGCCGTGGAAGTAGAGCATGTCGCCGTCCCGCCCGAAAACCTTCGGCAGCACGACGGGATGACCGGGAAGGCACCCGCCGCCCGGATAGGCGCTCGCGGGCGCGCGGTAGGCGACGTGGCAGACGAAGGCCTGATCGAGGATGGCCTTCGCCAGATCGAGGTCGTACCCGACCTGGTTCCCGGAGTACGTTCCCTTCCGGGGGTCGCGCTCGATCCAGGTGTGACAGTTCTCGGCGGGGTGCGCGGCATGCCCTGCGGTGGGAATCGGTTCTTCGACTTCGTGCAGACGGAAGTCGCGCTCGTGTTCCGACATGGTGCCTCCAAGGGATTCCGAGGGCAGTGCACCATTCCCGGCGCGGACCACCGCGCCGCCCGGCCGGGCGGTTCTCCCGAATGGCCGAGGCCGGGCCTTTACGCCCCGCGCGTGAACCGGGGAAGGGCCCGCGCGTTTCGGCGTTCGTCCGCACGCCCCGGCCGGTAGGCAGGTGCCGCGTCCTTCCCGTATCCCGACGAACGGATTCCCCTCTGTGCGCAGCATCGGCCGTGCCTACGACGCCATCGTCGCCGTGGGCGGCGCGTACCACGTGTTCCAGGACGACGAAGTCTTCGTCTTCGACCCCGGCGTGAAGACCCCCGAGGGATGGATCGTCGTCAGGCCGGGGAAGATCAAGGATCACGATCTCTGGGGGGCGCTGGAGACCTTCGGTCCCAGGAACGTCGACGCGGTGTGGGCGGACGACGACGGAGCCTTCTGTGTCAGCTGGGGGGATCAGTTCGTGTCGTTCCCGGCGGGCACCACGCCCGTCGGGAAGGAGAGCTTCGCGGAGCGATGGGGGCTGGTCTACGCGGACGCCGCGCCGTGGACCCATGTCTTCGATCCCCGCCTGGGTCTGGACGCCTTCACCCGGCGGACCGCCGGGGACGAGGACCGCTACTACATGTTCCAGGACGACGAGTACGTCACCTTCCCGGTCCACCGGGACACCATGGACCTCCTCCCCGTCACCGGGACGAAGATCAACGCCCCGGACAGCGAGTGGAAGGGGCTCTCCCTTTTCGGCTCGGCGGATGTCGAGACCGTCTGCGAGCTGAGGAGCGCCGGACGGACCACGGGCTACCTGGTCACCCAGCGCGACCAGATCCTGGAACTCGACGCGAACGGCGCGTACCGGGAACACACCCGCATGCCGATCCTCAAGCGGTGGCCGCTGCGCGTCCCGGCGCCCGCGCCGTGAACGCCGACGGCGGCGGCCATGCGTGAACCGGCCGGGCGGTCCACGGCGGTGGGCGCGCTGCTCGGCGCGGTGGTGATGGCGGCGGCCGACGAGATCGTCTTCCACCAGATCCTGCGCTGGCACCACTTCTACGACCGCTCCACCCCGGCCGCCGGGCTCGTCTCCGACGGGCTGCTGCACACGGCCGAACTGCTGGGCCTGGTCGCCGGGTTCGTCCTGTACGCGGACCTGCGCCGCCGCGGTGCCCTGACCCCGGCCCACGCCTGGGCCGGGTTCTTCCTGGGACTGGGCGGGTTCCAGCTCTTCGACGGCGTCGTCGACCACAAGCTGCTGGGCCTGCACCAGGTCCGTTACGGCGTGGACGTCACCCCGTACGACTGGGCGTGGAACCTCGGCGGCCTGCTGCTGCTCCTGATCGGGACCGGCCTGGCCGTGCGCGCCCGCCGCCGCCCGTGACGCCGTCGCCCGTGACGCCGGAGCACGTCGGCCCGGGGACGGCCGCCGCCGTCCTAGCGCTTCTCGCGCTCCCGGCGGTCGCCGCCTACCTGGCGGCGGCCACCCGGCTGCGCCGCCGCGGCGACGCCTGGCCCCGGGCGCGCGACGCGGCCTGCGCCGCCGGCGGCACCGCCTGGGCCTGGGCCGTGCTCGGCGGTACCCCGCCGGGCGGCGGGCCGTTCACCGCGCACATGGCCCAGCACCTGGTCACCGGCATGGCCGCCCCGCTGCTGCTCGTCCTGGCCCGCCCGCTCACCCTGGCCCTGCGCGCGCTGCGCCCCGGCGGCGTCCGCCGCCGCCTCCTCGCCGTGGCGCACTCGCGGCCCGCCGCGTGGGCGGCCTTTCCGCCGCTGGCGGCGGCGCTGGACCTGGGCGGCCTGTGGCTGCTCCACCGCACCGGGCTGTTCGCGGCCCTCCACCACCGGCCGCTGCCGCACGCCGCCGTCCACGCGCACGCCCTGGCCGCCGGGGCGCTGTTCACGTTCGCCGTCTGCCAGCTCGACCCCGTCCGCCACCGATGGAGTCCGGCCGTACGCGGCACCACCCTGCTGGCCGCCGGCACGGCCCACGCGGTCCTCGCCAAGAGCCTCTACGCCACCCCGCCGCCCGGCACCGCCTTCGCCGCCGCCGACCTGCACACCGGCGCCCGGCTGCTGTACTACGGCGGTGACCTGGTCGAACTCGCCCTGGCGGCCGTCCTCGCCGTCCAGTGGTACACCGCGACCGGCCGCGCGCACCGGGCGGCCCGGCGCGTCCGGGCGGCCGGGGGCGGTGTCCGGGACGTGGCCGGAACTGGCTGTTGACCGCTGTGCCGGTGACGACCGTAGCCTGAGACGCACCGTGAGCCGGATGGGGTGGTGGACGTGCTCGAGGTCGGAGCCGACGACGGCATAGTGGACATTCCCGCGCTGGGGGACGACTTCTTCCGCGATCCGTACCCGACCTACGCCGCGTTGCGGCGGAAGGGCCCGGTGCACCGGATCCGGATGCCGCAGGGATTCGACGCCTGGCTGGTCGTCGGCTACGACGAGGTGCGGACCGTGCTCGCCGACGCCCGGCTGAGCAAGGAGTTCCCCGACCCGGTCACCTCCGCCTCGCCGGGCGTCGAGCCGGTGGCGCCCGCCTACCACATGCTGATGGCCGACCCGCCGGACCACACCCGGCTGCGCCGGCTGGTGTCCCGCGAGTTCACCGCCCGCCGGATCGCCGCGCTCGCGCCGCTCGTCCAGGAGATCGCGGACGGGCTGCTGGACGTCATGCTGGCGGCGCCGGACGGCCGCGCCGACCTGGTGGACGCCTTCTCCTTCCCGCTGCCCATCACGGTGATCTGCGAGCTGCTGGGCGTGCCGTCCCTGGACCATGACCGGTTCCGCCGGTGGTCGAACACGGCCCTGGGCGTGGGCCCGGCCGAGGAGCGGCGCGGGGCCGCGAACCAGATGGCCGCGTACCTCGCGGACCTGCTGGAGGCCAAGCGCGCCCGGCCGGGCGACGACCTGCTCAGCGGGCTGCTGCACCACGCCGGCGAGGACGACGACGACCGGCTCTCCACCGACGAACTGCTGGGCATGGCCTGGCTGTTGCTCGTCGCCGGCCACGAGACCACGGTGAACCTGATCAGCAACGGCGTGCTCGCCCTGCTCCGGCACCCCGACCAGCTCGCCGCGCTGCGCGCCGACTGGTCGCTGCTGGACAACGCCGTGGAGGAGATCCTGCGGTACGACGGCCCGGTGCCGACGCCCACGTTCCGCTTCACCGTGGAGCCCTTCGAGCTGAGCGGCACCGTGATACCGGGCGGCGGCCACCTGGTGCTGCCGGCCATCGGTGACGCGGGGCGTGACCCGGACCGGTTCGCGGAGCCGGACGGCTTCGACATCCGCCGCCGGGAGGCGCGCGGGCACCTGGCCTTCGGCCACGGCATCCACTTCTGCCTCGGCGCCCCGCTGGCCCGTCTGGAGGCGCGCGTGGCGCTCCGCACGCTGCTGGAACGCGCCCCCGGCCTGGCCCTCGACGCCGACCCGGACTCCCTCTTCTACCGCCCCGGCATGCTCATCCGCGGCCCCCTCCACCTTCCCGTCCGCTGGCGGGAGTAGCGCCACGAGACCGCACTTCCGTTCGGCAGTGCCGACCGTCGAACGGGTCGGCCGATGGCCGTGCGGTGAGCGTGGTGTGCGGCCGGGGTGACGGCGGGCGGGGGATCCGGCCCGCACAGGGGTTCCGGGGACCGGGAATCGGGGCGTCACCGGGCGGCTACCGGGCCTCCGGTCCCCCGGGGTCATGGGGTGGCTGCCCCCGCCGGCGCCGAGCAGCACGGTCGTGGAGTCCCGCGGCTCCTGCCCCGGCTCCTGATCCGCCCTGCCGCCCCCACGGGCCCGGTCCGGACACGTGTCCCCCTCCCGCGCGGGCCGGCGTCCGGGGTCACAGGTCGCTGTCCCACATGGTGACCAGGTGCCCGTCGACGGTGGCGGCCACGCTGAACTCGTGCAGGGCCGGTGAGCTGTCGGCGCGCCAGCGGGTGATCTGCTCCTCGACTCGGTTCCAGATGGGGTAGGCGGACTGGCGGACCAGCCACTTCTCCCCGTCCTGGCGCAGCGCGGCCCAGACCTTCGCCTCCGGGTCCCAGTACAGATGGCCGTCGGGAAGGCCGACGTGCTGGATCCAGGGCGCGGCGGCCTGGGCGACGAACCGGGCGGTGGGGTCGCCGAGGTCGGCGGGGACGACGAGGGCGGGACGTTCCTCGGCGCTGCCGATGTCCGGCAGCGGGCCCAGGGGCGGCGGTCCCTGCGGGCGGGCGAGGGGGAGGTCGGTGCCCGCGGGGGCGATCAGCCGGCCGATCGCGACGTGCGGGTCGGACAGCGGGCCGCCCTCCCCGACGGTGAAGCGGGCGAGGGCGGTGGCGCCGAGCCGGCCGCTGAGCGGGGTGACGATCCGGCCCTCGGGACGGATGAGGCCGAACCACAGCGAGGGGACGGTGATGACGGCGCAGGTGGAGATGATCCGGTCCCAGGAGGCGGGTGCCCGGTGGCCCGGGGGCCAGCCGGTGACGCCGTCACCGGCGATCACCCGGGGGTAGTACCCGGCGCGCGCCAGCGACTTGCGGGCGCGCTGCGCGATGTCCGGGTTGATCTCGACGGTGGTGACCCGGTCGTCGCCGAGCCGGTGGCTGAGCAGGGCGGTGAGGTACCCGGTCCCGGTCCCTATGTGGAGGACGCGCATGCCGTCCTCGATCCCGGCCTCCTCCAGCATCCGGACGGCCAGGCCGGGGGCCGGACAGGAGTGGGTGGGCTTCCTGGGGATGGCGCTGCCGACCTCGTCGGCCCGGATGCCCGCGACGCGGGTGACGGCCGGCGCGTCGCGGTAGCACAGCGGCAGCCAGTCAGGGTGACCGGCGGTGACCGGCTCCCAGCCGCCGCCGCAGCGGCGGAAGACTCCGTCGCCGAGGAACGTGTGCCGTGGGACCGCCTCCACGGCGTTGCGCCAGGCCCCGGTGCGCAGGTGCCCGGCGGCGGTGAGCGTCCGGGTCAGCTCCGCGCGCAGGGCCTCGTCACGGCCGTTGTCGGGTGTCATCGTCCGTCTCCCTCCTGGTCATGCGACCCCGTGTAGGGGATTTCGTGCGGCGACTCCGGCGCGGATGGTGTCCGGCCGGTCACCGGGAGAGCAGGTGGTGCGGCGTGTCGTGGTGGAACGTCCCGGACGGGCGTGGTGGTCGGACCGTCCGGTCATGACGATGACATAGGCGTTCTCCGTGGTCGGCAAGAGTGCGGCACGAGGTATCTGTGCCCGGAACGCCGACGGCCGGGCACCCCGGGCCACGGCGGGGAACGGGCGGCGCCGATCGGGTGGTATGACCGGTTTGGGCGTGAAAAGGTGAACAGAGAGGCGGTGTGCCGGGCGGCCCGGCCCCGCCCGGTCGAGCGGTGGACGGAGACGGCTGTGAGTGCCAGGCGTGACGCGGGCGCGGCCGAGCGGCCGGAGCCGCTGCGGGCCGACCGGCTGCGCCTGCTCGCGGCCCTGGACGACGACTCGGCCGACAGCGACGTCCTGCTGACCGCCGTCCAGCAGACCACCGTCGACCTCGACGGCCTCGGCGGCATGGCCTACCTGCGCGCCCGGAGCGAGGCCTGGGACCTGCAACTGATGGTGAGCGCCGGACTGCCCCAGGCGTTCGTGCGGCTCTGGTACAACATCTCCGAGGACGACCGGGTGGCCCCCGCCCTGGCCGTGCGGGACGACAGGTCCGTGTACGTGCCCATCCTCGCCGTTCCCGGGCGGACCCGTGGTCGCCGACCGGTCGTGCTGACCACCGCCGCCGTGCTGACGACCGCCGGGATGGCCGCGGTGCCCCTGCCCGGACCCGAGGGCCCGGTCGGCGCGCTGTGCGTGGTGACGCCCCCGGACGGGGAGCCCGGCTCCGCGCAGTGGGCGTTCCTGGAGGAGGTCGCCCGGTGGGCCGCCGGGCGGCTGCGGCTCGCGCCGCCCAGCCCGGAGGGCCTGGCGCCCACGCTGCTCCAGAAGCCGGAGCCCGGCCAGGAGGCGCGGGCGGTCGTCGCCGGGACCTGGGAGTGGGATCTGCGCACCGGCCACCTGGCCGTGAGCGAGGGCGCGTACGACGCGATCGGCGTCGACCGGAAGCATCTCGACGGGCGGATCGAGACGTGGACCAACCTCATCCACCCGGACGACCTTCCCTGGGTGACGGAGGCCGGTGACCGGGCGATCCGCACGCACGGCGTGCAGGACTGCGAGTACCGGGTGCGCCGCGCGGACGGGAGCTACGGCTGGGTGCGGACCCGCGGCCAGGTCGTCACCGACGAGAACGGCGTGCCGGTCCGCATGGACGGCACCACCTGGAACACCACCCAGATGCATCCCGCGCTGGAGTCGGTGGGCCGCGCGCTGCTGCACATGAGCGACGGGTTCCTGTCCATCCGGGGTGACTGGCGGATCGGTTTCGTCAACGCGGCGGCCGAGCGGCTGCTCGGCCCGTCGCGGGAGATGGTCGGCCGGCCGCTGTGGGAGGTGCCCGGCCTGCGGGCGGCGCCGGGCGTGGAGGAGCGGTGCCGCGCGGCTGTCGCCGAGGGCGAGCCGGTGAGTTTCGAGGTGCCGGGGCCGCACAGCGACCAGTGGTATCACCTGCGGCTGGTGCCCGTGCCCGACGGGCTCACCGTGTATGTCGCGGACATCACCGAACGGCGCCGCCGCGAGGCCGAGCGGGAGGCCGCGGAGCGGGCCGCCGCCGAGCGGGCCGCCCTGGTGGGGCAGCTCACCCGGGCGCTGGCCGAGGCGGTCACCGCGCAGGACGTGGTCACCGCCGTCGCGGACAGCGTGCTGCCCGCCTTCGGGGCCTCCGGGCTGCTGGTCGCGACCCTGGACGACAGCCGCCCGCGCATCGTCGGCGCGGTCGGCCACTCCCGCGCGTTCCTCGACCGGCTGCTCGCCACGCCGGTGGTGCCCGCCTCCACCGCCGAGGTGCTGCGGACCCGTGCCCCGCTGTTCACGGAGTCGGCGGAGGAGTTCACCGCCCGCCACCCGAGGCTGGCGCACCTGGTCGCCGCCGGGGGGAAGCAGGCATGGGTGATCCTCCCGCTGATCGCCTCCGGCCGCCCCATCGGGAGCTGCGCGATCTCGTTCGACCGGCCGCGCCGGTTCAGTGAGGACGAGCGGACCCTGCTGACCGCGCTCAGCAGCCTGGTCGCCCAGGCGCTGGAGCGGGCGGGCCTCTTCGACGACGCCGTCAACCGCGCCCGCGCCCTCCAGCGCGCCCTGCTGCCGCGCGTCCTGCCGTCGCTCCCGGCGGTCACCGCGGCGGCCCGCTACCTGCCCGCCGGGCCGGGCACCGAGGTCGGCGGCGACTGGTACGACGTCATCCCCCTCTCCTCCGACCGCGTCGCCCTCGTCGTCGGCGACGTGATGGGCCACGGCATGTCCGAGGCGGCGACGATGGGCCGGCTGCGCACCGCCGCCCGCACCCTGTCGGAGCTGGAGCTGCCGCCCGAGGAGATCCTCGCCCACCTGGGCGACATCGTCGCAGAGCTGAGCGAGGACCGCTTCGCCACCTGCCTGTACGGCGTCTACGACCCGGTCACCGGCCACTTCAGCTACGCCGGCGCCGGGCATCCGCCCCCGGCGATCGCCCACCCGGACGGCACCGTGACCTATCCGGCCGCCCTGCCCAACCCGCCGCTCGGCGTCGCGGCCCCGCCGTACGACACCGTGGACACCAGCCTTCCCGACGGCGGCCTGCTGGCCCTGTTCACCGACGGCCTGGTGGAGTCCCGCAGCCGCGACATCGAGGACGGCATGGGCCACCTCGCCGGCATCCTCGCCGACGCCCTGCGCCGGGGCCGGGCCGGGGACCTGGACGTCCTGTGCGACGCCGCCACCTCCGGCCTGCTGCCCTCCGGCACCGCGACCAGCGACGACGCCGCGCTCCTCATCGCCCGCACCCACCGGCTCCCGTCCGAGGCCGTCGCCACCTGGAGCCTGCCCGAGGATCCCGTCGCCGCCGGCGAGGCCCGCGAGCGCGTCCGCACCCAGCTCGCCGCCTGGCATCTGGACGGGGAGCTGGCGACGACCACCGAACTCCTCGTCAGCGAACTCGTCGGGAACGTCGTCCGGCACGCCAGGGGCCCCATCCACCTGCGCCTGCTGCGCAGCCGCACCCTGATCTGCGAGGTCTCCGACGCCAGCCTCACCACCCCGCACATCCGCCGCACCACCATGGCCGACGAGGGCGGGCGCGGCCTGCACCTGGTGGCCGCGATGTCCCAGCGCTGGGGCACCCGCCACACCGCCACCGGCAAGTGCATCTGGACCGAGCAGGCCATCCCCGTCACCGGGTGAGCTCGGCGAGGGTCTCCTCCAGCCAGCGCACGTGGGTGTCCAGGGTGCGGCCCTTGTAGTCGTGGACGTGGTCGAGGATCCGTGTCATCCGCGCGCGGTCCACGCCCGGCAGCCACGGCTCCTCGCGGATCTCGCGGGCGCGGAACCGTTCGGCCTGGGCGCGGCGGGCGTCCAGTTCGGCGCGGACGAGGGCGATCTGCTCCTCCGGGGTCAGGAAGATCGCGAAGGTGTAGCGGATCAGGAACTCCGGGTCACCGAAGTCGGGGGAGGGGACGTACGGCTCGGCCAGACGGGCCCGCAGCTCCCGCTCGCCCGCCGCCGTGACGCGGTACACCTTCGAGTCCGGGCGGCCCTCGTTGTGCTCCACCGTGTGGTCGATCCAGCCGTCGGCGGACATGCGGCCCAGCGTCCGGTAGATCTGGCTCTGCTGGGTGCGCAGCCGGATCATCCGGCCCATCTCGCTGTTCAGCCAGCGCTTGAGGTCGTAGCCGGTGCAGGGCCGCATCGCCACGAATCCGAGCAGCACATGCTCGAACTTCATCTCCCTCTCGCTCCCCCTCCGCCTTCTCCGGCTCATCGGGCTGTCGGGCTCATCGATCCCCTGCATGCCACTAGTCACCTATGGCACTGTGCACCTATGCTCGCGGCGCCGGGCCGGTGTCCGCACGTGGGACAGGCCCCTGCCGTCAGGAGACCCTATGCCTCTGCCTGCCCCCTTCCTGCGCCGAGCGCGCCGGACCGCGCTGCTCCTCGCCGTCGCCGTGACCGCCCTCGCCCCCCTTCCGGCCCAGGCCGGGCCGTCCGCCCAGGCCGGGGCGCCCGGCGGGCGGGGGGACTCCCTCGTCGTCCGCACCGACAACGGCCTCGTGCGCGGCGAAGCCACCGACGAGGGGCGGCAGTTCCTCGGCATCCCCTACGCCCAGGCGCCCACCGGCGACCTGCGCTGGCGGGCACCCCGGCCCGCCGCGGACTGGCGCGGCGTCCGGGACGCCACCCGGTACGGCGACTACTGCGCGCAGAACACCTACTGGGCCCCCGGCTTCGAGGAGCAGCACACCACCGAGGACTGCCTCGACGTCAACGTCTACACGCCACCGGCCACCGGCCGCCGCGCCCCCTCCGGACTCCCCGTCATGGTCTGGATCCACGGCGGCGGCAACGTCGGCGGCGCGGCGCGCGACATCGTCCCCGACGCGTTCGCCCGCCGCACCGGGACCGTCGTCGTCACCCTCAACTACCGCCTCGGCGCGATGGGGTTCCTCACCCTCCCCGGCACCACCGGCAACTTCGCCCTGCTCGACCAGCAGCAGGCGCTGCGCTGGGTGCGGGACAACATCGACGGCTTCGGCGGCGACCCGGGCCGGGTGACGATCGCGGGCGAGTCGGCGGGCGGCGGCGCGGTGTGCGCCCAGCTCGCCTCCCCGGCCGCCCGCGGCCTGTACCGGGCGGCCGTCATCATGAGCGGCGCGTTCAACGACTGCGCGGGCACCACCCGCGCGGAGGCCGAGGACCAGGGGCTGGCGTTCGCCGCCCGGCTCGGCTGCGCCGACCCGGCGACCGCCGCCGACTGCCTGCGCGCCAAGCCCGCCAAGGAGATCCTCGACGCCCAGCCGCGCGGCTGGCGCTACACGGTGGGCGGCGCCGAGCTGCCGCTCCAGCCCGCCGACGCCTTCGCGTCCGGCCGCGCCGCCCGCGTGCCCGTCATGAACGGCGCCAACAGCCACGAGGGCCTGGTCTTCGCCTACGACAGCTTCGACCGCTGGGGCAGGCCGCTGACCGCCGAGGGCTACCCCCGCGCCCTCACCGCCGCCTTCGGCGAGGAGACCGGCGCCGAGGCCCTGGACCGCTATCCGCTCAGCGCCTACGAGCGGCCCGCCTACGCCTACGCCGCCGCCCTCGGCGACCAGCTCTTCGCCTGCCCGGCGCTGCGCCTCGACCCGCTGCTGGCCGAGCGCGGCAGGGTCTACGCCTACGAGTTCGCCGACCGCACCTCCCCGCTGTTCGCCTCGCTCCCGCAGGACGCCGACTTCGACTTCGGGGCCACCCACGCCGCCGAGCTGAACTATCTGTTCAAGCCCTACGGCCGGAGCCCCGAGCTCACCGCCGAGCAGCGCGCCCTGTCCGACCAGATGACCGCCTACTGGGGCTCGTTCGTCCACGGCTCCGCGCCGCGCGCGCCGGGGCAGGAGCCCATGCCGGAGCAGAACGCCCGGCCGGGCCAGGTGCTCGCGCTGCGCACCGCCCCGGCGGGCGGCAACGCGACCACCACGACCCTGCGGGACGTCCACCACTGCGACCTGTGGGACGCCGCCGCCGGATCCTGACCCTCCCGCACCGCCCTCCCGCACCGCCCTCCCGGCCCGGCCGGGAGGGCGGCGGGACACGGGCAGGCGAGAATCCGCCACCCCGGGCGCCCGCACCCCCTGCGCGGAGAGCGCATACCTTCATAGAATCGTGCCGATCAGATCCCGCCGGAGGCCGCCGGTCACCATGGCCGCCGGACCGGCGTGGTGCGCGGCCCGACCGGGCCGATCGGAGTGCGGAGACGGCTGTGGGTGCCAGGCGTGGCGAGGGTCCGGGACGAGGGCGGCCGGACTCCGTGCGGGCCGACCGGCTGCGCGTGCTCGCGTCCCTGGACGACGACCAGGGCGACGCCGACGTGCTGCTCGCCGCCCTGCACCACGCCGCGGGCGAGCTGGGCGGGCTGGGCGCCATGGCCCATCTGCGGCTCGGCGTCAGCCGCGGCGTGCTGCGCCTGAACGTCAGCAGCGGACTGCCCCGGACCTTCACGCGCCTGTGGGAGACCATCTCCGACGCCGGCGCCTCGGCGCCGGCGCGGGCCGTCCGGGAAACGGGAACCGTGTGGCTGCCCACCCTCCGCACACCCGAACAGGCCCCCGGCGCGCCATCGGCCGTGCCGCTCCCGTCGGGGATGCCCGAGGGGGCGGGCATCGTGGCGGTGCCGCTGCCCGGGCCCAGGGGCCCGCTCGGCGCGCTGTCCGTGATCACCGCCCCGTCCCGCGAGCCGGACCCCGCGCAGCGGGCCTTCCTGGCGGACGTGGCCCGGTGGGCTGCCGGGCGGCTGCGGCTGGCGGCCACCGCCCGGCCCGAGGGGTTGTCGCCCGCCCTGCTGCGCCAGCCGGAGCCCGGACCGGCGCGGGCCCCGGACGCGTCGGCGGGAAGCTACGACTGGGACCTGCGCACCGGCGTCCTGGCCATCGAGGAACGCGCCGTCGAGGCGCTGCGCATCGACCGGAAACCGGTCGACCTGGTCGAGACCTGGGGCAGCCTCATCCACCCGGACGACCGGCCGCACGTCTACCACGAGCACGAGGAGCTGCTCCGCACCGGCGGCCTGTACGACGCGGAGTTCCGGGTGCGGCGCGCGGACGGCAGCTACGGATGGGTCCGGGACCGCGGCCGGGTGATCACGGACGACGACGGCCGGCCGGTCCGCATGACCGGCACCTTCGAGGACACCAGCGGCCAGCACGTCGCGCTGGAGTCGGTGGGGCGGGCGCTGCGGTACATGAGCGACGGTTTCCTGGCGGTGGGCGTGGACTGGCGGATCGAGTTCGTCAACGTGACCGCCGAGGCCCTGCTCGGCTCCCGGGGCGGGCTGGTCGGCAGGCCGCTGTGGGACGTCCCCGCCGTGGGCCGGGTGCCGGGCCTGGAGGAGCGGTGCCGCCGGGCCGTCGAGGAGGGGGAACCGGCCGGGTTCGACGTGCCGTGGCCGGACACCGACCGCTGGTACCACCTGCGGCTGGTGCCCGTGGCGGACGGGGGCCTCACGCTCTACGTCGCGGACATCTCCGAACGGCGGCTGCGCGAGGCCGCGGAGCGCGCCGCCGCCGAGCGGGCCGCGCTCGTCGGACAGCTCAACCGCCGCCTCGCCCGTGCCGTGACGGCGCACGACGTGGTCGCCGCCGTCGCCGCCAGCGTCCTGCCGCCCTTCCGCGCCGCCGGGCTGGTCGTGTTCGCGCTGGAGAACGACCGGCTGAACGTCGTCGGCGCCGTCGGCTACCCGCCGGAGTTCGCCGACCGGGTCCACGGCCTGCCCGCCGGCGCCGCCACGCCCGTGCGCGGGACGCTCCGCTCCGGCACGCCGCGGTTCGTCGAGTCGGCGCGGGCCTATGCCGCCGACCACCCGGAAGTGGCCGGGCTGGTGGCCGCCGGGGGCAAGGGCGCCTGGGCGTTCCTGCCGCTGACCGTGTCGGGCCGCGAGATCGGCGCCGCGGTCGTCGCCTTCGAGCGCCCGCACCGCTTCGACGAGGAGGAGCGCACGCTGCTGACCGCGCTCAGCGGGCTGATCGCGCAGGCCCTGGAGCGGGCGCGGCTCTTCGACACCGCGACCACCCGCGCCCGTGAGCTGCAACGCGCCCTGCTGCCCCGCGCGCTGCCGTCGCTGCCCGCGGTGACCTCCGCCGCGCGCTACCTGCCCGCCGGGCTGGGCACCGAGGTGGGCGGCGACTGGTACGACGTGATCCCGCTCTCCGCCGACCGGGTGGCGCTGGTCATCGGGGACGTGATGGGCCACGGCATGTCCGAGGCGGCGACGATGGGCCGGCTGCGCACCGCCGTGCGCACCCTGTCCGACCTGGAGCTGCCGCCCGACGAGATCCTCGCCCGCCTCAACGACATCGTGGGCGACCTCGGCGAGGACTACCTCGCCACCTGCCTGTACGGGATCTACGACCCGGTGACCGGCCACTTCTGCTACGCCAGCGCCGGCCACCCGCCGCCCGCGATCGCCCGCCCGGACGGCACCGTCACCTATCCGGGGCCGGCGCCCGACCTGCCGCTGGGTGTGGCGGCGCCGCCGTTCGACACCGTGGAGACCCGTCTCCCGGACGGCAGCCTGCTCGCCCTCTACACCGACGGCCTGGTGGAGTCCCGGGACCGCGACATCGACGACGGCATGGCCGACCTCGCCCGCGTCCTGGCCGGCGCCGCCCGGCGCGGCCGGACCGGCGACCTGGGCACCCTGTGCGACGCCACCACCGGCACGCTGCTCCCCGAGGACCTCCGCACCAGCGACGACGCCGTGCTCCTCCTCGCCCGCACCCACCGGCTGGCCGCCGAGGACGTCGCCACCTGGCCGCTGCCCGAGGACCCGATCGCGGCCCGCCAGGCGCGCGAGCACGTCCGCGGCCAACTGGCCGCCTGGGACCTCGGAGAGCTGGAGATGACCACCGAACTCATCGTCAGCGAGCTGATCGGCAACGTCGTCCGGCACGCCAGGGGCCCGGTCCACCTGCGCCTGCTGCGCAGCCGCACCCTGATCTGCGAGGTCTCCGACGGCAGCCTCACCACGCCGCGCATCCGCCACGCGTCCACGGCCGACGAGGGCGGCCGGGGCCTCCAGCTCGTCGCCGCGGTGGCCGACCGGTGGGGCACGCGCTACACGCCGGACGGCAAGTGCATCTGGGCCGAGCAGACCATCCCCGGGCGGGCCCCCGACCGTCCCGTGCCGTCCTGACCGGTGCGGGGGACAGCCCCACCGACGCCCCTCGGGATCACCGGATGGCCCCCGCGTCCCCCCGTTGCGTAACGTCGCGGACGCAACGAAGCGGCGGACGGCGGCAAGGAGCGACCGGGTGATGGGGACGCGCGGAACGGCACTGGTACGGGCGGGGCTCGCGGCGGCGGGGGTGGGGCTCACCGCGCTGGTGACCGGCGGCCCGGCCGGCGGCACGGCGGCCGGGGACAGCGCGGAACTGCGGCGCGACGCCCGGGCCGTCGTGGCGACCGGCGCGACCGGCATGGTCGCGCAGACCGAGGACGCCGACGGGAACCGCCTGCGGGCGCGGGCCGGGACCGCCGCCCTCGACGGCGACCGGCCGGTGCCGTACGACGCCTACTACCGCGTCGGCAGCGACACCAAGACGTTCACCGCCGTCGTCGCCCTCCAGCTCGTCGCCGAGGGCACGCTCCGCCTCGACGACACCGTGGAGCGGTGGCTGCCGGGCCTGGTGAGCGGCAACGGCAACGACGGCCGCCGGATCACGCTGGAGAACCTGCTGCGCCAGACCAGCGGGCTGGTCAACTACACCGACCTGCTCTTCGGCGACCTCGCGGAGCTGACGCCCGAGGCGTACCGCGAGGGCCGGTTCACCGCGCGGACCGACCGGGAGCTGGTGGCCCTGGCCATGACCGGGCCGCCGCACTGGCTGCCCGACGCGGACGACCCGGCCGGCGAGACCCGCTGGGAGTACTCCAACACCAACTACCTGCTGGCCGGGCTGATCATCGAGGCGGCCACCGGCCACTCCTGGGAGCGGGAGGTGCACGAGCGGATCATCGAGCCGCTGGGCCTGGACCACACCCTCACGCCGGGCACGTCGGTGTACGTGCCGCGGCCGACCGCCACCGCGTACACCGTGTTCCCCGGGCGGGACGACCTCACCGACACCACCCTGATGGCGGGCGGCGGCGCGGACGGCGGCATCATCAGCACCACCCGCGACATGAACACGTTCCTGCGGGCGCTGATGGACGGCACGCTGCTGCCGCCCGAGGAGCTCGCCGCGATGAAGGAGACCGTTCCCGCCGACGCCTTCCACGGCCCCGGCACCGGCTACGGGCTGGGCATCGCCTGGGCGCCGCGGTGCGGGGACGGCGAGGGGCTGTGGTTCCACGGCGGCACCTCGTTCGGCACGGTGTCGGAGGGCGGCGTGACGGAGGACGGCGGCGCCGCCGCGTCGGCCGCCGTGTTCACGCTGAGCTTCGACGAGCGCCAGGCCGAGCAGGACGACGCCACCCGCGCCCTCGTCGACCACGCCCTGTGCGACTGACCGTCAGTCCGGCCCGGGGGCGACGCCGCGGCAGACCAGGGCGGGGTGGCCGGCGGTGTCCGGGACGATCTCGCCGTCGATGCCGAAGACGTCCCGCAGCCACCGCGGCGTCAGCACCTCCGGCGGGGTCCCGGCGGCGACCAGGCGGCCGTCGTGCATCAGGAACAGCCGGTCGCAGTAGCGGGCGGCCAGGGACAGGTCGTGCAGCGAGACGAGCACGGTCTGGTCCGTCGCGGCGAGCAACTCCATCAGGGCCACCTGGTGCCTGATGTCCAGGTGGTTGGTCGGCTCGTCCAGCAGGATGCCCCGGGGCTGCTGGGCCAGGGCGCGGGCCAGGTGGGCGCGCTGGCGTTCGCCGCCGGAGAGGCTCTCCCAGGAGCGGGCGGCCAGGCCGGTGAGCCCGACGCGCCGCAGGGCGGCGTCCACGACGAGGCGGTCGGCCGCGGTCGGCCCCCGCCACCGGCCGCGGAACGGGGTGCGGCCCAGGGCGACGACGTCGACGACCCGCAGGTCGCTGGAGGCGTCCGCGGACTGCTCCACGAGCGCGACGTGCCGCGCGATCCGGCGGGCGTCCCAGTCGCGGATGTCCTCCCCGTCGTAGCGGACCGTGCCCGCGGTGGGGGCGCGCAGCCCGGCCACGCAGCGCAGCAGCGAGGACTTGCCGCAGCCGTTGGGGCCGATCAGGCCGACCGTCTCGCCGGGCCGGAGCGCGGCGTCCACGTCGCGGACGATGGCGGTGCCGCGCACCGACCAGCTCACGCGTTCCACG
Organism: Streptomyces sp. URMC 129; assembly: GCF_051386415.1. NCBI lineage: Bacteria > Bacillati > Actinomycetota > Actinomycetes > Kitasatosporales > Streptomycetaceae > Streptomyces > Streptomyces sp. URMC 129. Next base: position 3,526 of record NZ_JBPQTQ010000009.1, on the reverse strand, counting down.
GTGATCCTCACAGCTCTCCCCGTTTCCGCAGGACGATGAGGAACAACGGCACCCCGAGCAGCGCCGTGAAGACGCCGACCGGCACCTCCCTGGGCGCGAACGCCACCCGGGCCAGCGCGTCCGCCCACAGCAGGAAGACCGCGCCGGCCAGCGCGGTGAACGGCAGCAGCGCCCGGTGCGACGGCCCGACCAGGAACCGCACGCCGTGCGGCACGATCAGCCCCACGAACCCGATCGCGCCGACCGACGCCACCGCCACCGACGTCATCAGCGCGGCGACGACCAGCAGCGTGGCGCGGGTGGCGCGGACGCCGATGCCCAGCGACGCCGCGGTGTCCGCGCCGAACGCGAACGCGTCCAGCGCGCCCGCGCACCCCCAGACCACGGCCAGTCCGGCGGCGGTGGTGACCGCGCCGATCACCACCACGTCCCAGCGGGCGGACGCCATCGAGCCCAGCAGCCAGTGGGTGATCGCCCGCGTGGTGTCGGCGTCGCCCGAGGCCATCAGGATCAGCGCGGTGACCGCGGCGAAGAACTCACCGACGATCACGCCGGTCAGCACGATCCGCAGCGAGTCCAGGCCGCCGCGCCGCAGCAGGAGCAGCAGCAGCGCGAAGGACAGCAGGGCCCCGGCGAACGCGCCGCCCGTGACGCCGAGGGAGCCGGCGCCCAGGCCCAGCACCACGACGGCGACCGCGCCGGTCGAGGCGCCCGAGGAGACGCCCAGCAGGTAGGGGTCGGCCAGCGCGTTGCGGGTGACGGCCTGGAGGACCGCGCCGCAGACCGCGAGCGCGGCGCCGACCAGGGCGGCCAGCAGCACGCGCGGCAGGCGGAGGTCCCAGATGAGGGAGTCCAGCAGCGGCGGCAGCGGCTCGACGGACAGGCCGAGCCGGCCGCCGAGGGCCCGGCCCAGCTCCCCGTAGCCGATGTCGGAGGAGCCGATCCGCACCGAGCCGGCGACCGACAGGACCAGGGTCGCGATGCCCAGCAGGGCCAGCGTCGCCCGGGACAGCCGCCGGTCCCCGCCGGGCGCCGCCGGGGCCTCCGTGCCGCCGGGGGCGGGCAGCGCGCGGGCCGAGGGGTGCAGGACGCCCAGGGCGGCGGGGTCGGACTCCGCGGTCGCCCGGCTAGCCCGCATAGCCCGCATAGCCCAGCTCCCGCAGGCCGTCCGCGACCAGCCCGAGGGTGTTCACGCTGCGCACGGAGGGGTCCATCTCGATGCCGGGCACCTCGATGATCCGGTTCTCCTCGACCGCGGTCAGCCGGGAGACCACCGGGTGCTCGCGCAGCATCGTCAGCTTCTCCTCGGCGCTGTCGCCGGGGACGCCGCGCTCGGACAGGTCACCGATCACGATGACGTCGGGGTCCCGTTCCGCGATCTCCTCCCAGGAGACCTCCGGCCACTGCTCGTCCACGTCGTCGAACGCGTTGAGCACACCGAGGCGTTCGCTGATGTCGCTGGGGATGCCGCCGTTCCCGGCCACGTAGGGCAGGCCGTTGAACACCGAGTACAGCCACACCACGGTCGGCGGCTCGGTGACGGTCTCGCGGGTGCGGGCCGCGTCGTCGAGGATCTGCCGCTGCTCCGCGATCAGTTCGGCGGCGCGGTCCTCGATGCCGAAGATCCGGCCGAGGTTTTCGTAGTCCAGGAAGAGCCGGTCGAACGGGGTCATCCCGGCCTCGTTGTCCGCCGGGCAGTCCACCGCGCTGACGTACGACGGCAGGCCCAGCTCGGCCAGCTCCTCGCGGGTGCCGGCCCGGTCCCTGCTGTAGAGCGACGCGAAGGAGGCGAGCGTCACATCCGGGGTGGCGGCCCGCAGTTGCTCCCCGGTGAGAATGTCGGGGCTGAGCACCGGCACCTGTTCGTAGGCCTCCCGGTACCGCGGCGCGACCTCCGTGACCAGATGGGCCGTTCCCGCCATGCGGTCCTCAAGTCCCAGCTCCAGCAGCATCTCGGTGGTGCCCTGGTCCAGCGTGACGGCCCGCTCGGGCGGCCGGGCGAACGACAGCTCCCGCCCGCAGCTCGCGACGGTCACCGCCTCCGCCGAGGAGCCCGGATCGTCCTGCCCGCCGGGGTCGGCGCAGCCGGCGGTGATCAGGGCGAGGGCGAACACGAGGCCGGCGCGGGCGCGTTGGCGCATGGGGAACCTCCAGGGGGAGCTGGGGAGCTGGGGAGCTGGGGAGCGAGTGGAGCGGGGAGGCGCGAGCGGGCGGAACCGGAAACTAAGATCATCACGCCTGTGCGATAGTTATGCAGATGCCAGTCATATGCAAGAAGTTGTGATGAAGAAGATGCCGGGGGACGTGCCGTTCCTGCGCCTGTGGTCGGGCACCACCGCCTCCGGCCTCGCGACGTGGGCGATGCCGTTCGTCCTCGGTCTCGCCGTGCTGGACCGCTCGCTCAGCGCGGGCGGGCTCGGCCTGGTGCTGGCCGCCCGCACCGCCGGGTTCCTGCTGGCCGTCCCGGTCGGCGGGGTGCTGGCCGACCGGCACTCGCGCCGGGGCGTCGTGCTGTGGTCGGCCCTGGCAGCCGCCGCGGCGACGCCGGTGGTCGCCGCCGGGCTGGGCCGCTCGGTGCCGCTGATGGCCGCCGCGGCCGTCGTGGTCGGCGCCGGACAGGGCGCCTGCCGGCCCGCGTTCCAGGCTCTGACCGCCGAGGTCGTGCCCGCGGCGCGCCGCCGGCGCGCCAACGCGGCCATGTCCCTGGCGGTGCGGGTCACCACGCTGGTCGCGCCCGGTGGAGCGGCCCTGCTCGCCACCGTCCTGTCCCCCGGGACCCTGCTGCTCGGCACCGGCCTGCTGTGGCTGGCCGCCGCCCTGCTGCCCCCGCCCGGAACGGCCGCCTCCCGCCCCGGCCGCGCCGAACGGGCGCCGTTCCCCACCGAGTTCGCCGAGGGCGTCCGCGAGGCGCGGCGGCACCCGTGGTTCCTCGCCGGGCTGGCGGCGCTGACCACCGTCATCGCCACCGGCTACTCGGCCACCGGTGTCGTGCTGCCGCTGGTCAGCCGCGACCGGTACGACAGCGAGGCGGTCCTCGCGGCGGCGCTCACCGCGTACACCGTCGGGGCGCTCGCCGGGGCCGTCGCCGTCGCCCGCCTGCGCGCCCCGGCCGAGGGCTGGGCCGCGCTGGCCGGGCTGGCCTGCTACGGATTCGCGCCGCTGACCCTGCTGATCCCGGGGCCCGCCGCCCTCGTGGTCGCCGGCTACCTCCTGGCCGGCGCGGGCATCGAACTGTTCAACGTGCCCTGGTTCACCGCCACCCAGCGCGAGGTGGCGCCCGACCGGCTGGCCCGGGTCTCCTCGCTGGACTTCCTCCTCTCCTACGGGCTGGCCCCGGTCGGCCTCGCCCTCATCGCCCCCGCCGTCGGCGCGTTCGGCACCGGACCTGTCCTGGGCGCCTGCGCCCTGGCCTGCTTCCTCGCCCCGGCCGCCGCCGCCCTCGTGCCCACCGCCCGGCACTTCGCCCGCGCGGCGCCCGGCGGGGACCGGCGGCTGTCCCGGGCGACGCTGGCCCTGCTGGGCATCG
>NZ_JBPQTQ010000008.1:0-68402 GCF_051386415.1 Streptomyces sp. URMC 129 | reverse complement strand
CAACGGCGCCGGGCGGCACCCCCTGTACCGGGAGCTGACGGCCGTCCCCGACGCGGCCGGGCCCTACCTAGGGCCTGATCTTTCGGATCGTGGGGGCACCTCCCGGACGCCGGTCCGGGGGAGGATCAGGCCGCGGGGTCTGGCTCCCCCGGGCCCTCGGGGGCCCGGGAGGTACCCCCATGCGTCGGCAAGGCGCCGGATCGCAGCTCGTACGGTGGGGGCACCTCCCAGCCGCCGGGCTGGGGGACGTACTCGCGCGATCCGGCAACGCGGCCCGGGGACACCTCCCAGCCGCCAGGCTGGGGGAGCGCCGTGGCCCCGCGAAGACCCGGAAGACAGGCCCTAGGCCAGTGCGGACTGGATCGCCGCGCGCAGGGCCGGGTCGGCGGGCTCCACCGCCGGACGGAAGCGAGCGGTGACCGAACCGTCCTTGGCCAGCAGGAACTTCTCGAAGTTCCACTGGATGTCGCCGACCTGCCCGGCCGCGTCGGGGACGGCCGTCAGCTCCCGGTACAGGGGGTGCCGCCCGGCGCCGTTGACCTCGATCTTCTCCGTCAGCGGGAACGTCACCCCGTAGGTCGTGGAGCAGAACTCCTGGATCTCCCCGGCCGTGCCGGGCTCCTGCCCGCCGAACTGGTTGCAGGGGACCCCGACGACGGTGAAGCCGCCGTCCCCCAGCTCCTTCTGCAGGGCTTCCAGGCCGGCGTACTGGGGCGTCAGGCCGCACCGGGAGGCGACGTTGACCACGAGCGCGACCTTGCCCCCGGTCAGGTCACCGAGGGTGGCGGGCGTCCCGTCGAGCCGGGCGATAGGGGTGTCCAGCAGGTTCACGGCGCTCTCCTCGTCCGTTGGGGCGGGCCCGGTCGTCGTCAGGCCAGGCCGGCGATCAGCTCGGCGACCGGCTTGCGGCGGCCGGTGAAGAAGGGGATCTCCTCGCGGACGTGGCGCCTGGCCTCGGATCCGCGCAGGTGACGCATGAGGTCCACGATGCGGTGCAGCTCGTCCGCCTCGAAGGCGAGGATCCACTCGTAGTCGCCCAGCGAGAAGGAGGCGACCGTGTTGGCCCGCACGTCCGGGTAGTCGCGGGCCATCCTGCCGTGGTCCGCCAGCATCCGGCGGCGGTCCTCGTCGGGCAGCAGGTACCAGTCGTAGGAACGGACGAACGGGTAGACGCTCACGTAGTCGCGCGGGCTCTCGTCGGCCAGGAAGGCCGGGATGTGCGACTTGTTGAACTCGGCGGGCCGGTGCAGCGCCATGTTCGACCAGACCGGTTCGAGCGCCCGGCCCAGCCTCGTGCGGCGGAAGAGGTTGTACGCCTCCTGCAGCGCGTCCGCCGTGCCCGCGTGCCACCAGATCATCACGTCCGCGTCGGCGCGCAGTCCGGAGACGTCGTAGGTGCCGCGCACGGTGACGTCCTTGGCGGCGAGCTGCTCGAACAGCTCGGTCACCTCGTCCCCGAAGCCGGTGCGGTCCTCGGGCAGCGCCCCGCGCAGCCGGAAGACGGACCAGAGGGTGTACCGGATGACGTCGTTGAGCTCCTTGGCGCGCTTGCCCACGGGCCTGTCGGGAGAAGCAGTCATAGGGCCATTGTCCCCTTGTCCTCACCGGCCTCGTCCCTCGGGCCCGGCGGCACGGTGCGCAGCAGGTCGCCGGCGGCGCGGTGCGCGCCGGCGATGCACGCCGGGATGCCGACGCCCTCGTAGGCCGCGCCGCACAGCCGCACCCCGGGCAGCGCGTCGAGGTAGCTGCGGACGCGGGCGACGCGGGCGAAGTGGCCCACGGTGTACTGCGGCAGCCCGTCGGTCCAGCGGGTCACGACGGAGTCGACGGGCTTGACGGCCAGGCCCGCCGCGTCACCCAGGTCCTCCAGCGCGGCCCGCACCAGCTCGGCGTCCTCCCGGCCGAGCGCCTCCTCCTCGCCGTACCGGCCGATGGAGACGCGCAGCACGAACAGGTCGGGGTCGGCGGCGGCGGCCCAGTCCCACTTGCCGCTGGTGAACGTGGCCGCCTTGATGGTCCGGCCGTCCACGGCGGGCACCAGGAAGCCGCTGCCGCGCGGCAGCCGCGCCAGGTCGGCGCGCCGGAAGGCGAGGGTGACGATGGCCATCGACGCGTACTCGACGGCGGCCAGCTCCCCGGCGGCGGCGGGCGCCTCGGCGGCCAGCAGCCGGGCGGCGGCCCCGGCCGGGACGGCGAGGACGACGCCGTCGGCGGCCAGCGACCGGCCGTCGTCCAGCGCGGCGGCCCAGCCCCTGGCCGTACGGCGCAGGCCGGTGACGGCGACGCCGGTCTCCAGCGCGGCGCCCTGCTCGCGGCAGGCCCGCGCGACGGCCTCCGCGAGCGTGCCGATGCCGCCCTCGATCCCGGTGAACACCGGCTCGGCCGGGCCGTGTTCGGGCGACTGGCGCTGGAGGGAGCGGACGGCGGCGAGCAGCGAGTCGTGCTCGCGGGCCGCGTCGAACAGGCGCGGCATGGCGGAGCGGAGCGAGATCCGGTACGCGTCACCGGCGTAGACCCCGCCGAGCAGCGGGTCGACGAGCCGGTCCACGACCTCGCGGCCCATGCGCTCGGCCACCAGGCCACCGACGGCGACGTCCTCGCCGATCTCCATCGGGGGCAGCTCGGCGTCGCGGGCGATCTGGGCGAGACCGGCGTCGGACAGCACACCGGCCAGGGCGGCGGCCGTCGCGGGCACGCCCATCACCTGGCCCTGGGGCATCGGGCGCAGCGCGCCTCTGGTCCAGATCGCGGCGCTGGTCACCGAGGGCGGGCGCAGCACGTCGCCGAGGCCGACGGCGCGGGCCAGGGCCGTGCCCTCGGGGCGGCGGGCCAGAATCGATTCGGCGCCCAGGTCCACCCGGACTCCGGCGACCTGCCCGGTGCGGAGCTTGCCGCCGAGGCGTCCGGACGTCTCCAGGAGAGTGACCCGGACCCCGGCGGCGAGCAGCCGGTGAGCGGCGGCGAGACCGGAGATCCCGCCGCCGACGACGATCACATGCATGTCTCCACTGTCGCAGACGCGTGGGCGGGTCCGTCGCGAGACCTCGGAGGAAGGCTCAACAACCGTACGTGTGACGGGAGTTGCCGGGGGCGGAAACGCCCTTATGCGGTCTTTCGACGCGGCCGGGACGGCGGTGGCGGCGTGCTTCGTCCGGTGATTCGGTGGGTGAGGCGCGGCATCCCCGCGTTGCCGTCAGCGGGCGGTCCGCTCGTGGACGTACGCCACCAGGCGGGTGAGCGCGTCGGGGTCGGTGTCGGGCAGCACGCCGTGGCCGAGGTTGAAGATGTGGCCGGGCAGCCCGGCGGCCGAGTCCAGCACCCGCCTGGTCTGTTCCTCCACGGCCGCACGCGGCGCGAAGAGGACGGCCGGGTCCAGGTTCCCCTGGAGCGCCTTGTCCGGGCCGACGCGGCGGGCGGCCTCGTCCAGCGGCACCCGCCAGTCGACGCCGACGACGTCCGCGCCGGCCTCGCCGAGCAGGCCCAGCAGCTCGCCGGTGCCGACGCCGAAGTGGATGCGCGGCACCCCGGATCCGGCGACGGCGCCCAGCACCTTGCTGGACGCGGGCAGCACCGCGCGCCGGTAGTCGGCCGGGGAGAGGGCGCCGGCCCAGGAGTCGAAGAGCTGGATCGCGGAGACCCCGGCCTCGATCTGCACGGCGAGGAAGGCGGCGGTGATGCCCGCGAGCCGGTCGAGCAGCTCGGCCCACAGCTCCGGGTCCCCGTACATCAGGGCCTTGGTGTGCTCGTGGTTGCGGGAGGGGCCGCCCTCGACCAGGTAGCTGGCGAGCGTGAAGGGAGCGCCGGCGAAGCCGATGAGCGGGGTGCCGCCCAGCTCGCCGGTGAGCATGCCGACGGCCTCCGTGACGTACTTGACGTCGTCCGGCTCCAGCGGGCGGAGCTGGGCGAGGTCGGCGCGGCTGCGGATGGGCCGGGCGACGACGGGCCCGACGCCGGGCCGGATGTCGAGGTCCACGCCGATGGCCTTGAGCGGCACCACGATGTCGCTGAAGAGGATGGCGGCGTCCACGCCGTGGCGGCGCACCGGCTGGAGCGTGATCTCGGTGACCAGATCCGGGCGCATGCACGAGTCGAGCATGGCGATTCCCTCGCGGAGCTTGCGGTACTCGGGGAGGGAGCGCCCGGCCTGGCGCATGAACCAGACGGGGGTGTGCGGCACGGACTCGCGGCGGCAGGCGCGCAGGAACGCGGACTCGGTCACTGTCACACCGAGAAGTCTCCCATGCCCCGGGGAATGGCCGGGCGCACGGGTGTGGCTACCGCCGGGCGGCCGTTCGGGCGCCTAGGGTTACCGGCCATGGCAGCGTCTCGAACCCACCAGGCGGAGGAGTCCGGAGATATGAACGACCCTGGTGTCGCGGGTCCGTTCGCCTTCCGGGAGGCGGTGGCCGCGCTGGAGGCGGCCCGCCCGAGAGCCGAGGTGCGGCTGTCCCCGCTGCCGGCGCCGCGCCGGCTGGCGCCGTTCGCACACGCGCTGGCGGCGTCGGTGGGCACGGACGGGGAGGAGCTGGCCGACGGCCGTTTCGTCCTGCTGCACGACCCGGCCGGCGAGGAGTCGTGGCGGGGCGAGTTCCGGGTGGTGACGCTGGCCCGCGCCGACCTCGAACCGGAGCTGGCGGCCGACCCGTTGCTCCCGGAGGTGGCGTGGTCGTGGCTGACGGAGTCGCTCGACCTGCGGGCGCTGGCGTACCGGGAGGCCAACGGGACGGTCACCAGGGCGGGTTCGAGCTACTTCGGCGGTCTGGCGGAGCGACCGGCGCGCGCGGAGCTGGAGTTGCGCGCGTCGTGGACGCCCGCGGACCCGGCGGAGGCGGGCGGGCACCTGCTGGCCTGGTGCGGTCTGCTGGCGCAGTGCGCGGGGCTGCCGCCGGAGTCGAACGGCTCGGCCGTGACGGCCCTGCCCCGCCGCCGGGGACCCCGCCAGGCGTGACGGGAGCGGCGCGGCCGGGGCGGGCGACCGGGCGGGTGATCCGGCCGGGTGACCCGGGCGTGACCGGGACGGCGTGACCGGAACGGGTGGGTGCGGGTCCGGGATGACGAATCACCGGTTCGTGATCATTCTCTAAAGCCGCCGGAGATTCCTGCCGAAGAGGTCAGTGACCCTTCCATCCGGATCGCCCCGACTCCTCCCCAGGAGTCTGATCCGTCCCCACCCCACCCCTCCCGGGAGGCCCGGTGTCGGTTCTTCTTGAGCACCCCACAAGCCTCGTCGCCTACCGCCCGAACAAGCCGACGGCCATGGTCGTCGTGGCCGACCCTCGCGTCCGTTCGACCGTGACCCGCCACCTGTGGGCTCTCGGCGTCCGGGACGTGATCGAGGCGTCGTCCATCGCCGAGGCCCGTCCCCGCGTCGCCAATCCGCGCGACATCTGTGTAGCCGACGTTCATCTCCCCGACGGATCGGGGCTGACCCTGCTGTCCGAGACCCGGGCGGCCGGCTGGCCCAACGGTCTGGCCCTCTCCGCCGCCGACGACATCGGCGCCGTCCGCAACGCCCTGGCCGGTGGCGTCAAGGGCTATGTCGTCACCGGCACCCGCAACAACCTCGGGCCGCCGTCCCGTCACGGCGCGGCCCATCTCGGCGGCGCGGCCCGTATGCACCGCCGCCCGCCCGGCGCCCCGGCCCACCAGGGCGGGTACCGGGAGCTGTCCGGTCGCGAGGTCGAGGTACTGCGGCTGGTGGCGGAGGGCCAGTCGAACAAGGCCATCGGCGTCTCGATGGGGCTGTCCGCCCTGACCGTCAAGAGCCACCTCGCCCGCATCGCCCGCAAGCTCGGCACGGGTGACCGTGCCGGGATGGTCGCCGTCGCCCTCCGTACCGGAATCATTCACTGAGCCAGCACTGATTCGTCACCCCCGGCCCCTTGCCCCCGGGCGGGAGCCGGGGGCGCGCGGAGACGTTGTGCACCATGCGCACACAGTTACCCTTGACAGGTGACCGACGCCCAGCAGACCGCCGAAGCAGCTTCCGGACTCTCCACCCCTGAGCCGTCGGGTCCGGCGCCGGTCCCCCTGCTGGCCCCGCGCGAGGGCGTTCCCCCGGTCATCGCGGACGACGCCGCCCTCGCCGCCGTCACCGACGCCTTCGCCGCCGCGAGCGGCCCCGTCGCCGTCGACGCCGAGCGCGCCTCCGGCTACCGGTACGGGCAGCGCGCCTATCTCGTCCAGCTGCGCCGCGAGGGCGCGGGCACCGCGCTCATCGATCCCGTCGCCTGTCCCGATCTGTCCGGGCTCGGCTCCGCGCTGGGCTCCAGCGAGTGGGTGCTGCACGCGGCGACCCAGGACCTGCCGTGCCTGCGGGACATAGGCATGGTCCCCACCAGACTGTTCGACACGGAACTGGCCGGCCGGCTGGCGGGCTTCGCCCGGGTCGGTCTCGGCGTGATGGTGGAGACCGTCCTCGGATACAGCCTGGAGAAGGGGCACTCCGCCGTCGACTGGTCCAGCCGTCCGCTTCCCGAGCCCTGGCTGCGGTACGCCGCGCTGGACGTGGAGCTGCTGGTCGACCTGCGGGACGCGCTGGAGGAAGAGCTGACGCGGCAGGGGAAGCTCGACTGGGCGCTGGAGGAGTTCGCCGCCATTGCCGCCGCTCCCCCGCCGCCGCCCCGCAAGGACCCCTGGCGCCGCACCTCGGGCGTGCACAAGGTGCGCAGGCGCCGGCAGCTCGCGGTGGTCAGGGAGCTGTGGACCACCCGGGACGAGGTCGCCCAGCGGCGGGACCTGTCCCCGGGGAAGGTGCTGTCGGACGCGGCGATCGTGGCCGCCGCCCAGGCCATGCCGACCGATGTGCGCACCCTGGCCGGGCTGCACGGCTTCGGCCACCGGATGGGCCGCCGCCAGCTCCAGCAGTGGCAGGCGGCGATCGACCGGGCGCGCGAGCTGGCGGAGGCGGAGCTGCCGCAGCCGGGGCAGCCGGCCGCCGGGCCGCCGCCGCCGCGGGCCTGGGCCGAGAAGGACCCGGCCGCCGCCGCCCGCCTGACGGCGGCCCGGGCCGCCGTGACGGCGCGCGCCGAGGAGCTGAACCTCCCGCAGGAGAACCTGCTGGCGCCGGACGTGGTCCGCCGCCTGTGCTGGGAGCCCCCGGCGGACCCCGCGCCCGATCGGGTGACCGAGGCGCTGCGCCTGCTGGGCGCCCGCGAGTGGCAGATCACCCAGACGGCGGAGCTGCTGTCCCAGGCCCTTGCCGCGGGGGCGTGAGGGCCCCGCCCGGGGACTTTGGGCCGACTCCGTCCGGAACGTGCTGTGACGTACGACGCTGGCCTTCGTCCGGCCTTGCCACGCGGTTACCGGCGAGTAGCATGGGCGGTGGAACGCTCATCTTCGGCGTGGAGGAGAAGCCATCGTGCCGCGTACCGTCAGGGATGTCGTCTTTGTCGACGGCGTCCGCACCCCGTTCGGCAAGGCGGGTCCCAAGGGGATCTACCACGAGACCCGCGCCGATGATCTCGTCATCAAGTGCATTCGCGAGCTGCTGCGGCGCAACCCCCAGCTCCCGCCGGAGCGTGTCGACGACGTCGCCGTCGCCGCCACCACCCAGATCGGCGACCAGGGCCTCACCATCGGCCGGACCGCCGCGATCCTCGCCGGTCTGCCGAAGAGCGTTCCCGGCTACGCCATCGACCGCATGTGCGCGGGCGCGCTGACCGCGGTCACCACGACCGCGGGCGCGGTGGCGTTCGGCGCGGCCGACATCGCCATCGCGGGCGGCGTCGAGCACATGGGCCGCCACCCGATGGGCGAGTCGGTCGACCCGAACCCCCGCTTCGTCGCCGAGAAGCTCGTCGACGAGTCCGCCCTGTTCATGGGCATGACGGCGGAGAACCTGCACGACCGCTTCCCCCACCTGACCAAGGCCCGCGCCGACGAGTACGCGGTGCGCAGCCAGGAGAAGGCCGCCAAGGCGTACGCCGACGGCAAGATCCAGCCCGACCTGGTGCCGGTCGCCATCCGCCGCACCAGCCCCGACGCCGGCGAGGTCGGCTGGGGCCTGGCCACGCAGGACGAGCCGATGCGCCCGGGGACCACCCTGGAGGCGCTGGCCGGCCTGAAGACGCCGTTCCGCGCCCACGGCCGGGTCACGGCGGGCAACTCGGCGGGCCTCAACGACGGCGCGACGGCCTCGGTCATCGCCGCCGAGGAGGTCGCGCGCGAGCTGGGCCTGCCGGTGAAGATGCGGCTGGTCTCCTACGCGTTCGCGGGCGTCGAGCCCGAGGTCATGGGCTTCGGCCCGGTGCCGGCGACGCGCAAGGCGCTGGAGAAGGCCGGTCTGACGATGGACGACATCGGCCTGCTGGAGATCAACGAGGCGTTCGCCGTCCAGGTGCTCGCGCTGCTGGACGCCTACGGCATCGCCGACGACGACCCGCGCGTGAACCAGTACGGCGGCGCGATCGCGTTCGGCCACCCGCTGGCCTCCTCGGGCGTCCGGCTGATGACGCAGCTCGCCCGCCAGTTCGAGGACAACACCCACGTCAGGTACGGCCTGACGAGCATGTGCATCGGCTTCGGCATGGGTGCGACGGTGATCTGGGAAAACCCGCACTGGGAGGGCCGGTGAGCGACGCACGCACGGCCCCCGGGCCGCAGATGACCACGATGGCCGCCACCTCTCGCCGTGCGGGCGGAGAAGCAAGCGAGGAGATGCCGTGAGCAAGACCGCTGAGCTGTTGAAGGGCGCGGCCGAGGGGTTCCCGGACGAGGTGGTCACGCAGGCCACCGTCCGTCACCTCGATCTGCCCGGGGGTGCCGGGCGGTTCGCGCTGATCACCCTCGACAACGGGTTCGACCACACCAAGCCGACCACCTTCGGCCCGCAGTCGCTGACCAACCTGGACGCGGCCATCGACCAGGTGGCCGCCGAGGCGGAGGCCGGCGAGATCGTCGGCGTCGGCCTCACCGGCAAGCCGTTCATCTTCGCCGTGGGCGCCGACCTCAAGGGCGTCGAGGTGCTGAAGAGGCGCGAGGACGCGCTGACCATCGGCATCGGCGGCCACGAGGTGTTCAAGCGCCTGTCCGCGCTGCCCGTGCCGACGTTCGCCTACTACAACGGCGCGGCCATGGGCGGCGGCGTCGAGGTCGGCCTGCACTGCACCTACCGCACGGTGTCGCGGTCGATCGCCGCGTTCGCGCTGCCCGAGGTCTTCCTCGGCCTGGTGCCCGGCTGGGGCGGCTGCACCCTGCTGCCGAACCTGATCGGCGCGGACCGCGCGGTCACCGTCATCATCGAGAACGCGCTCAACCAGAACCGGATGCTCTCCGGCCCGAAGGTGTACGAGCTCGGCATCGCGGACGCGATCTTCGAGGCGGCCGACTTCCTGGAGCAGTCCCTGGTGTGGACCTCGGCCGTGCTGCGCGGCGAGATCGAGGTCGTCCGGCAGGACCCCGACCGCGGCGAGGCCTGGGACCAGGCCGTGGCGCGCGGCCGGGCCATCGCGGACGAGAAGGTGCACGGCGCGGCCCCGGCCGCCTACCGGGCGCTGGACATCATCTCCCAGGTCCGCAACGGCGACCTGCGCGAGGGCTTCGCGGCCGAGGACCAGGCGCTGGCCGACCTGATCATGGGCGACGAGCTGCGCAGCGGCCTGTACGCGTTCAACCTGGTGCAGCGCCGGGCCAAGCGGCCGGTGGGCGCCCCGGACAAGTCGCTGGCCCGGAAGGTGTCCAAGGTCGGCATCGTGGGCGCGGGCCTGATGGCCTCGCAGCTCGCGCTGCTGTTCGTGCGCCGCCTGGAGGTGCCGGTGGTCCTCACCGACATCGACCAGGAGCGGGTCGACAAGGGCGTGGGCTGGGTCCACGAGCAGATCGACATGCAGCTCCTCAAGGGCCGCATCAACCAGGACAAGGCCAACCGGCTGAAGGCCGCGGTGACCGGGTCGCTGGACAAGGCCGAGGCGTTTTCCGACGCGGACTTCGTGATCGAGGCCGTCTTCGAGGAGATGGGCGTCAAGCAGCAGGTGTTCGCCGAGCTGGAGGCCGTGGTCCCGGAGCACGCGATCCTGGCGACCAACACCTCCTCGCTGTCGGTCACCGAGATGGCGTCGAAGCTGAAGCACCCGGAGCGGGTCGTCGGCTTCCACTTCTTCAACCCGGTGGCGGTGCTGCCGCTGCTGGAGATCGTGCGGGCCGAGCAGACCGACGACGCCTCGCTGGCGACGGCGTTCTCGGTGGCCAAGTCGCTGAAGAAGTCGGCGGTGCTGGTGAAGGACGCCCCGGCGTTCGTCGTCAACCGCATCCTGACCCGCTTCATGGGCGCGGTGCTGGGCGCCATCGACGAGGGCACGCCGGTCGAGGTCGCGGACCGGGCGCTGGCTCCGCTGGGGCTGCCGATGTCCCCGGTGGTGCTGCTCGACCTGGTCGGCCCGGCGGTCGCCCACCACGTGGCGGGCACGCTGCACAAGGCGTTCCCGGACCGGTTCGGCACGTCGGAGAACCTCGGCCGGGTGGTCGAGGCCGGGAAGCGCACGCTCTACGTCTACGACTCGGGCACGCCGGAGCTGGACCCGGAGGTGGCGGCGCTGTTCAAGGTGGGCGACACGGTGCTCACCGAGGAGCAGGTGCGCGCGCGGGCCCTGGAGGCGATCGCCGAGGAGATCGGGCTCATGCTGGACGAGGGCGTGGTGGCCGAGGCGCAGGACATCGACCTGTGCCTGATCACCGGCGCGGGCTGGCCGTTCCACCTGGGCGGCATCACCCCGTACCTGGACCGTGAGGGCATCAGCGAGCGGGTCGTCGGCCGGCGGTTCCTGCCGGTGGGCACGGCCGGCGTTCCCGAGTGACGTCCGACCGTACGAGGCGCGCGGCGCGGGACGTGGCGTCGGTGCCGGGCGTGCGGGTGGTGTCGGCGCCGGGCAGCGGGGACGACCGGATCGTGGAACTGGTCCGGGACGAGGGCGGCGGGCGGCCGTGCGTGGTGGTGACCGCGGACCGGGGGCTGCGGGAGCGGGTGACGGCGCTGGGCGCCGGGGTGAGCGGGCCGCGGGACCTGCTGGAGAGGATTTCTCCGCAGGACCGATGAGTTCCGGGCGGGGCGGGGGTCCATCCCTGTGACGGCCGCACCACGCGGGCGCGCACCGAGAGGGAAGGCACCACCATGTCCACGATGATCTTCGTCAACCTGCCCGTGAAGGACCTGGAGCGCTCCAAGACGTTCTTCGGCAAGCTCGGGTACGCGTTCAACGCGCAGTTCACCGACGAGAACGCCGCCTGTCTCGTCATCAGCGAGACGATCTACGCGATGCTGCTCACCGAGCCGTTCTTCAGGACCTTCACCAAGAAGGAGATCGCGGACCCGGCGACGAGCACGACGGCGATCATCGCGCTCACCGCGGAGAGCCGCGAGCAGGTGGACGACCTGGTGGACCGGGCGCTGGCGGCCGGGGGGCAGCCGGCCATGGACGCCCAGGACCAGGGGTTCATGTACGGCCGGAGCTTCCTGGACCCGGACGGCCACCAGTGGGAGGTCGTGTGGATGGACCCGGCCGCGGTGCAGGGCTGAGGCCGCTCCGGGCCGGGTCGTGGGTCGCGCGTGGCGCTGGCCCGCGGTGTCTCCGGTGTCCCGCGCGGTGGTCGCCCGGGGCGGTCACTCGCGGCCGAGCTGGGCCTCCGCGGCGTCGTACCGGCCGTCGAGGCGGGCGACGAGGCCCGTGACCTGGCGGGCGATGTCGGGGCCGGTGAGCCCCACCTCGGCGAGGATCTGCTCGCGGGTGCCGTGCCCGAGGAAGCGGTCGGGAATGCCGAAGTCGCGCAGCGGGACGTCCACGTCGGCGTCGCGCAGGGCCTGGGCGATGGCCGAGCCGACGCCGCCCGCGCGGCAGTTGTCCTCGACCGTGACGACCACCCGGTGGTCGGCGGCCAGGGCGGGCAGCGCGGGATCCACCGGCTTCACCCAGCGGGGGTCGACGACGGTGGCGGTGATGCCCTGGCGGCCGAGCAGTTCGGCGGCCTCCAGGCAGGAGGGGGCGAGCGCGCCGACCGAGACGATCAGCACGTCGGGGCGGTCGGTGCCCGCCGCGCGCAGCACGTCCATGCCGCCGACCGTGTCGACGGCCGGGACCGTGGCGCCGACCTTGCCCCGGGAGTACCGCACGACGGTCGGCGCGTCCTCGACGGCGACGGCCTCGCGGAGCTGGGCCCGCAGCTGCTCGGCGTCGCGGGGGGCGGCGAGCCGCAGGCCGGGCACGCACTGGAGGATCGACATGTCCCACATGCCGTGGTGCGAGGCGCCGTCGGGGCCGGTCACGCCGGCCCGGTCGAGGACGAACGTGACGCCGCAGCGATGCAGGGCGCAGTCCATCAGCAGCTGGTCGAAGGCGCGGTTGAGGAAGGTGGCGTAGACGGCGAAGACCGGGTGCAGCCCGCCGGTGGCCAGGCCGGCGGCGGACACCGCGCCGTGCTGCTCGGCGATGCCGACGTCGAAGACCCGCTCGGGGAACTCCTCGGCGAACGCCTGGAGGCCCACCGGGCGGAGCATGGCCGCGGTGATGGCCACGATGTCCTCGCGCTCGCGGCCGATCTTGACGATCTCCTCGCCGAAGACGGACGTCCAGTCGGCGCCCGAGGCGGAGACCGGCAGGCCGGTGTCGGGGTGGATGACACCCACCGCGTGGAACTGGTCGGCCTCGTCGTCGCGGGCCGGCTGGTAGCCGCGGCCCTTCTCGGTCAGGCAGTGCACGATGACCGGGCCGCCGAAGCGCTTGGCGCGGTGGAGAGCGGACTCCAGGGCCTGGATGTCGTGGCCGTCGATCGGGCCGAGGTACTTCAGGCCCAGGTCCTCGAACATGCCCTGCGGGGCGATGACGTCCTTCAGGCCCTTCTTCGCGCCGTGCAGGGTGCCGTAGAGGGAGCGGCCGACGACGGGGGTGCGGTTGAGCATCTGCTTGCCGCGGGCGAGGAAGCGCTCGTAGCCGTCGGTGGTGCGCAGGGTGGCCAGGTGGTTGGCGAGGCCGCCGATGGTCGGCGCGTAGGAGCGCTCGTTGTCGTTGACGACGATGACCAGCGGCCGGTCCTTGGCGGCGGCGATGTTGTTCATCGCCTCCCAGGCCATGCCGCCGGTGAGCGCGCCGTCGCCGGTGACGGCGACCACGTGGCTGTCGCCGCCGCGGAGCTGGGTGGCCTTGGCGAGGCCGTCCGCCCAGCCGAGGACGGTGGAGGCGTGGCTGTTCTCGATGACGTCGTGCTCGGACTCGGCGCGCGAGGGGTACCCGGACAGGCCGCCCCTGCTGCGCAGCCCGGAGAAGTCGTGGCGGCCGGTGAGCAGCTTGTGGACGTAGGACTGGTGGCCGGTGTCCCACAGGATGCGGTCGGTGGGCGAGTCGAACACGCGGTGCAGGGCGATGGTCAGCTCGACGACGCCGAGGTTGGGTCCCAGGTGCCCGCCGGTTCTGGCGACCGCCGTGATGAGGAAGGAGCGGATCTCAGCGGCCAGCTCCTCCAGTTGGGCGGGGCTGAGCCGGTCGAGATCGCGCGGCCCCGAAATGCGGGTCAGCAGCGGCACCTTTCCTCCTTGCGTCGGGCGCTTGGGCGGCCGTCCGACGAGTTTAGTGTGACCAGTAGGACCCTCGCGATCTCAGGATGCGAGATACGTCACCAGGCGGGCGTGGCCGCGCACGGTGGTGGCGCGCCAACTCTTGAACGCACGCCGTGCTGATGCGGGGTCCGGTGTCAGGCGGTCGCCGCGGCCGGGGCGAGCAGCATGCCGTCGCCCATCTCCCGCAGGACCAGGGCCAGGGCGCCGAGGACCTCGGCCCGGCCGCCGAGGGCGCCGGGCACCACGGAGAGCTGGCGGGCGGCGCTGGGGATGGCGTAGCGGCCGACCGAGTCGCGGATGGGGGCGAGGGCGATCTCGCCCGCCTCGGCCAGGTCGCCGCCCAGGATGACGCGGCTGGGGTTGAGGAGGTTGCAGAGCTGGGCGACGCCGGTGCCGATGTGGCGGCCGACGTCCACGACGACGCGGCGGCAGCCGGGGTCGCCCTCGCGGGCGAGCTGGACGACGCGCTGCATGGTCAGGTCGTGGCCGTGGCTGGCGTGCAGCAGCGGCAGCACGTGCCGGGCGGCGGCGAAGGTCTCCAGGCAGCCCCGGTTCCCGCAGCGGCAGACCGGGCCCGACTCGTCCAGCGTGATGTGCCCGATCTCCCCGGCCGTGCCGCCGGGGCCGCGGTAGATCTGCCCGTTGATCACCAGGCCGGCGCCCACGCCGCTGGCCACCTTGATGTACGCCAGGTCGCCGGCGCCCCGGCCGCTGCCCCAGACCAGCTCGCCGAGGGCGCCGAGGTTGGCGTCGTTGTCCACGTGGACCGTCACGCCGGTGCGCGCGGCCAGCTCCTCGCGCGGGTTGGTGCCCCGCCAGCCCGGGAGGATCGCGGTGGAGCCCAGCACGCCGGTCTCCACGTCGATCGGGCCGGGCACGCCGAGGCCGATGCCGATGACCTTGCCCCGGTCGACCCCCGCCACGCCCAGCAGCCGCGCGACCAGCTTCTCGGCCCGGTCGAAGCCCTGGCCGGCGGAGGCGTCGACGTCGATGGGCTCGGCCTCCTCGGCGAGCACCTGGTGGGCCAGGTTCCCGACGGCGACCCGCAGATGGGAGTGGCCGAAGTCGACGCCGACCACCACACCGGCGTCGGAGGAGAGCGAGACGCTGCGCGCCCGGCGCCCGCCGGCCGAGGTGGGGCGGACCTCGACGGTGCCGAATTCCTTCAATTCCCGAACGATGTTGGACACCGTGGCCGCAGACAGACCGGTGGTCCTGGCGATGTCCGCCTGGGTCAGCGAGCCGGCCGCGCGCACCGCGCGCACCACACGTTCCAGGTTGGCGCGGTGCAGCGACGACTGCGACCCCGGAGTCTCCACGGCTTTGCTCCATCTCGGTCTCCTGGGCGGGCACGGCTATGGACCCGCCGGCCGCCCCGACAGCGGTGGGAGACGGCGCCGCGCCCACTATATGAACTGAAGGGCGAACGTGGGAGAACGGTGCGGGAACCGCTCACGGCGGACGGTGACCGGCACCGCCCGCGCCCCGCTCACCGGACGGCCCCGGCGGTCAGCCCGGCCCGCACCTGGCGCTGGAAGGTCACATGGACGACCAGGACCGGCAGCATGGCCATCGTGACGCCCGCGTAGAGCGCGCCCCAGTCGCCCTCGTAGCCCTGCTGGACCATGAGGGCGGCCAGGCCCTGCGGCAGGACCGCGTCGTCCGGATCGCCGGCGTTGAGCACCCGGGGCAGCACGAACTGGTTCCACTGGCCGAGGACGTTGAAGACGCCGACGCTGATCAGGCCGGGGCGGGCCATCGGCATCATGATCTGGAAGAACGTGCGGGTGTGCGAGGCGCCGTCCAGGGCGGCCGCCTCCTGCACGGCGGTGGGCAGCGTCCGGAAGAACGTCACCAGGAAGAACGTGGTGAACGGCAGCGAGTAGGCGATGTAGACGAGGATCAGGCCCCGGCGGGTGTGGAGCAGGCCCAGGTTGTCCAGGACGAAGAAGAGCGGGACCAGCGCCAGGAAGACGGGGAACATCATGCCGCCGGCGAAGAGCAGGTGGACGAGGCGCCGGCCGGGGAAGTCGAAGCGGGCCAGCGCGTAGGCGGCCATCGCGCCGAGCAGCATGGTCCCGCTCAGCGAACCCGCCAGCACGATCACGGAGTTGAGTGTGTACCGGCCGATGTCGGCGCGGGTCCAGGCGTGGGCGAAGTTCTCCCATGCCAGGCCGGTGGGCAGGCCGAACGGGTCGGAGACCAGGTCGGCGTGCGGGCGCAGGCTCGCGAGCACCACCCAGATCACCGGCCCGGCGGCCAGCGCGCTCCACAGCACCAGGAACGAGTGGGCGAAGACGTTGAGCACGCGCTCGGGTTCGCGCACGGGAGCGTTCTCCTCACAGCTCGATGCGGTCGCCCCGGCCCGCGAGCAGCGCGGTGCCGGTGAAGGCCAGGGTGACGAGGAGCAGCACGACGCCGACGGCGGTGGCGTAGCCCGCCTGGCTGTCGCGGAGGGCCTTCTCGTAGAGGTAGCCCGGCACCACGTCCATGCCATGCGCGGGGACCATGACGGTCACCAGCGCGAAGGAGTCCAGGGCCTGGATGCCCATGTAGACCCAGCCCGTCCGCACCGTGTCCCGGATCAGCGGGAGGGTGACGCGGAAGAAGGTGACGGCCCGGCCGGCGCCGTCCAGCAGCGCCGCCTCGTACGTCTCGCGGGGCACGGCGCTCATCGCGGTGGAGAACAGCACCACGAAGAAGCCGGTGAAGGACCAGCACAGCACCGCCAGCACGCACCAGCGGGCGAGGTCGCCGCCGAGCCAGTCCTCCTGCCGCCAGGCGCCGAGTCCGACCGCGCCCAGGCCCTCGTTGAGGACGCCGTCGCGCGGGCTGAGGATCCGGGCCCAGATGACGGCGACGATCGCGAGGGACAGCATCTGCGGGAAGAAGAGGACGGCCTTGTGGACGCCGGAGCCGGCGGTCCCGGAAACCGCCGCCCCGGGCCGGCGCCGGCCGCCCGCGTCGAGCAGGAAGGCGAGGAACAGGCCGAGGCCGAGGGTGATCGGCGGGGCGAGGGCGAGCAGCAGCAGGGAGTTGGCCAGCGCGTCCCTGAACTTGTCGTCGTTCCAGAGCCGTCGGTAGTTCTCGAACCCGGTGACGGCGTAGGTCGCGCTGGTGCCCGTCCAGTCGGTCAGCGAGTAGAGGAACGCCTGGACGAAAGGCGAGACGACGAAGAGGACGTACACCGCCAGCGGCGGCAGGAGGAACCAGAGGACGAACCGGTACTGGTCCAGCCTCCGGTAGCGCCGGTCGTACCGCACCCGGTCGGGGGTGAGGCGGGGCGGCAGGAAGAGCGCCGCCGCCAGGAGCAGTCCGGTGGCGGCGGCCCGGCGCTCGCCGTCGCGTTCCGTCGCGGTTCCCATGCCGCCCTTCCCCGGGTTCAGGCGTGCCGGAACTTGGCGACGGAGTCGTCCCGGGCGGTCGCGTCGGCGGCGCGCCGGCAGCGGTCGACGGCCTCGTCCGGGCCGATGTCGCCGGCCATCATCGCGGCGAGGGCGCCGCCGACGTCCTCGTCGTTGAGCTGCCGGTACCAGTCGCGCAGCCGGGGGACGACGACGTGGTCGCCGGCCGCCCGCAGGACGTCGCTCGCGCTGGTGAGGCCGGGCGGCAGGGGAAGGCCGTCGGCGGCGTCGCGCACGCAACTCAGCGCCGAGACCACCCGCGTGAAGTTGCGCGCGGATTCGCGGCCCAGCATGATCCGCAGGAACTCCAGGCCGCCGGGCACGTTGCGGGCGTCCGCGGGGACGATGAACGGCTCGTCGGCGGCGGCCCAGACGGTCTCGAACGGCATCGCGTCGGAGGAGTCGAGGCCGGGGGGCGGGCCGACCGCCATGCCGAAGTCGTCGGGGGTGGTGCGGCGGGACTCGTTCTCCACCCAGGAGCCGTTGGGCAGGAACAGCGCGCGGTTCCGGGTCCACTCGGCCTGGGACTCCTCGTGGCTGAGACCGGGGCTGCCCGGCAGGACGTAGCCGCGCGCGGCGAGTTCGTGGTAGGCCGCGAACGCGGCGCGGACCGCGTCGTGGCGCCAGGCGCCGGGCTCCAGGTTGTCGATGGCGCGCAGGACGTCCGCGCCGCCGATCTTGGCGATGAACGGGTAGAGCGTGAACGTGAGGTAGTACGGGTAGCGGCCGGCGTAGGTCCAGCCCGCGATGCCCGCGCGCTTGGCGGTCTCGCAGACGGCGATCATCTCGTCCCAGGTGCGGGGGTACGCGACGTCGAGGCGCTCCAGCGCGGTGCGCGAGTACCACTGGCCGTGGACGGTGAACGCGTAGTTGAGGCGGTGCACGGCCGCGTCGCCGAACTGGCCCATCTCGACCGTGCCGGGCATCAGGGTGTCGCGGACGGGGACGGCGGGGTCGTCGAGGGACGGCGCGTCGAGCAGCTCGGTCAGGTCCCGCAGCCGGCCGTTGCGGATGAGGGCGGCGATGTCCATCGCCTGCGCGCCGCTGTTGTTGATCACGTCCGGCGGGTCGCCCTGGACCATGCGGGGCTGGAGGACGGACTGGATCTCCTGGGTGGTGGTGTGGTCGACCGGCCCGTGGTCGGCCTGGTAGATCCGCTCGGCGTCGCGGGCGTACTCGTCGCCGTATCCGCCGTCGAAGACGACGACGTCGAGCCGCGCATCGGGGTCGACGCCGAAGGGGTTGGCGGTGGTGACGGCCCCGCGCCGGACGGCGCCGTCGCCGCCGCCCGCGGTGGCGCAGGCGGTGAGAGCGCCGAACGCGGGGACGGCGGCCAGGCCGGCGGCGGCGGAACGGGTGAGGAGGGCACGGCGGTCGAGGAGCGGGCGGCGGTGGAGGGACGGGCCGGACGTCATGATCGAGCCTCGCCTTCGTGGGGGATCGGGCGGTGTGGGGCCACCCGTCCCGACAGGTATAGTCCACTCGGCCCGGACGCGGAAGATCGCCTGGGACGTTGCCCGCGCCCCTCCCGACCGGCTCCGGACCGGCTAGAGTCCGGTCCGACGAAGGGGGCATGCCGGTGGCCAAGGTCAGCATCAGTCTCGATGCCGAACTCGTGGTGGAAGTGATGGTGCTGGCCGGGATCGGCTCGCCGCAGAATGCCGTCGAGGCGGTCGTGCGGGACTACATCGCCCGCGGTCACCGCACGGAGGCACGCACCGAGGCCAGGGAGCCGGGGCCGGAGCGGGTCGAGATCACGCCGCCGGAGCCGCAGGGCTGATCACGGCGGTTCGGCCGCCCTGCCGCCCGGCCTGTGGCCCGCCCTCCGGAGACGCGAACGGGCCGCCGGTCCCCCTCCGTCGGGGATCCGGCGGCCCGCGGACGCAAGCGTCAGGCGCGCCGCGTCACTTGCTCAGCAGCGAGCGCAGCACGTACTGCATGATGCCGCCGTTGCGGTAGTAGTCCGCCTCGCCGGGGGTGTCGATCCGGACGGTGGCGTCGAACTCCACGCCCGTGTCGGTGGTGACCTTCACGGTCGCCGGGATGCCGCCCTCGTTGAGCGCGGTGATGCCGGTGATGGAGAAGGTCTCGTCGCCCGTCAGGGCGTAGGAGGCGGCGGACCGGCCCTCGGGGAACTGGAGCGGCAGCACGCCCATGCCGATCAGGTTCGAGCGGTGGATGCGCTCGTACGACTCCGCGATGACGGCCCGCACGCCCAGCAGCGCGGTGCCCTTGGCGGCCCAGTCGCGGGACGAGCCGGAGCCGTACTCCTTGCCCGCCAGGACGACCAGCGGGATACCGGCGGCCTGGTAGTTCTGCGAGGCGTCGTAGATGAACGAGACCGGCGCGCCCTCCTGGGTGAAGTCGCGGGTGTAGCCGCCCTCGGTGCCGGGCGCGATCTGGTTGCGCAGCCGGATGTTGGCGAAGGTGCCGCGGATCATCACCTCGTGGTTGCCGCGGCGGGACCCGTAGGAGTTGAAGTCCCGGCGCTCCACGCCGTGTTCGGTGAGGTACTTGCCGGCCGGGGTGTCGGCCTTGATGGCTCCGGCGGGCGAGATGTGGTCGGTGGTGACCGAGTCGCCGAGCTTGGCCAGCACCCGGGCGCCGGTGATGTCGGTGACCGGCTCCGGCTCGGTGCCCATGCCCTCGAAGTACGGGGGCTTGCGGACGTAGGTCGACTCCGGGTCCCACTCGAAGGTCGAACCGGTCGGGATCGGCAGCGCGTTCCACTGGGCGTCCCCGGCGAAGACGTCGGCGTAGCTCTGGCCGAACATCTCCTGGCCGATGGCGGAGGCGACGACGTCCTCGATCTCCTGCTCGGTGGGCCAGATGTCCCGCAGGTACACCGGCTTGCCGTCCTGGTCGGCGCCCAGCGGCTCGGCGGTGATGTCCACCTTCATCGAGCCGGCGATGGCGTAGGCGACGACGAGGGGCGGGGACGCCAGGTAGTTCATCTTGACGTCGGGGTTGATGCGGCCCTCGAAGTTCCGGTTGCCGGAGAGGACGGAGACGACGGCGAGGTCGTTGTCGTTGACCGCCTGGGAGATCTCCTCGGGCAGCGGGCCCGAGTTGCCGATGCAGGTGGTGCAGCCGTAACCGACCAGGTTGAAGCCGAGCTTGTCCAGGTACGGGGTGAGGCCGGCCCGGTCGTAGTAGTCCATGACGACCTTGGAGCCGGGCGCCAGCGTGGTCTTGACCCACGGCTTGCGGGTCAGGCCGCGCTCCACCGCCTTCTTGGCCAGCAGGGCGGCGCCGACCATCACGGAGGGGTTGGAGGTGTTGGTGCAGGAGGTGATCGCGGCGACGGTGACGGCGCCGTGGTCGATCTCGAACGTGGTGCCGTCGGCCATGGTGACGGTGACCGGCTTGGTGGGCACGCCGTTGCTCATGGCCGGGGCGTCGGAGGCCGGGAAGGACTCCATGCTGGCCTCGTCCTCGTCGACGCCCGGCGCGTACGTGCGCACGTCCTCGGTGAACTTCCGCGCGGCCTCGGAGAGGGCGATGCGGTCCTGCGGGCGCTTCGGGCCGGCGATGGACGGCACGACGGTGGAGAGGTCCAGCTCCAGGCGCTCGGAGAACTCCGGCTCGCGGGCCGGGTCGTGCCACAGGCCCTGCTCCTTGGTGTACGCCTCGACCAGCGCCAGCTGCTGCGCGTCGCGGCCGGTGAGCCGCAGGTAGTTGATGGTCTCGGCGTCGATCGGGAAGATCGCGGCGGTGGAGCCGAACTCCGGCGACATGTTGCCGATGGTGGCGCGGTTGGCGAGCGGGACGGCGGCCACGCCCTCGCCGTAGAACTCGACGAACTTGCCGACCACGCCGTGCTTGCGCAGCATCTCGGTGATGGTCAGCACCAGGTCGGTGGCGGTGGTGCCGGTGGGCAGCTCGCCGGTGAGCTTGAAGCCGACGACGCGCGGGATGAGCATGGAGACGGGCTGGCCGAGCATGGCCGCCTCCGCCTCGATGCCGCCGACGCCCCAGCCGAGCACGCCCAGGCCGTTGACCATGGTGGTGTGCGAGTCGGTGCCGACCAGGGTGTCCGGGTACGCCTGGCCGTTGCGGACCATGACGGTGCGGGCCAGGTGCTCGATGTTGACCTGGTGGACGATGCCGGTGCCGGGCGGGACGACCTTGAACTCGTCGAACGCCGTCTGGCCCCAGCGCAGGAACTGGTAGCGCTCGCGGTTGCGGCCGTACTCCAGCTCGACGTTCTGCTGGAAGGCCTCGGGGGTGCCGAACTTGTCGGCGATGACGGAGTGGTCGATGACCAGCTCGGCCGGGGCGAGCGGGTTGATGCGGGCCGGGTCGCCACCCAGCTCCTTGACGGCCTCGCGCATGGTGGCGAGGTCCACGACGCAGGGCACGCCGGTGAAGTCCTGCATGATCACGCGGGCGGGCGTGAACTGGATCTCCTGGCTGGGCTGGGCCTCGGGGTCCCAGCCGCCCAGCGCCCTGATGTGGTCGGCGGTGATGTTCGCCCCGTCCTCGGTGCGGAGCAGGTTCTCCAGCAGCACCTTCAGGCTGTACGGAAGGCGGTCCGACCCCGCCACCTTGTCCAGCCGGAAGATCTCGTACGACTCGTCGCCCACCCGCAGCGTGCTGCGGGCGTCGAAGCTGTTCGCCGACACGACTGTCTCCTTCAACACATGATTCGCGCGTACTACCGCAATCCTGCCGCCCGCCTCGCACCGCGGCTCGCTGAGGTGCCCCTTAGCGCGCGACCGAGGATGCGGCGGCAGCGTCGTCCTGTCACCAGATATCTCGATGTCGAGATAACAGTAACTCATCGGGGGCGCGAGGTCATGCGGTGACCCGGGGGCGTCGGGACTTGACTTCAAGCGCGGTTGAGGCCGGAGGCTCGTGGCATGACGACACGGAACGCGGAGACCGCGCGGACCGCGCGGACCGACGAGGACGCCATCAGGACGCTGATCAGCCGCTTCACCCGCGCCCTGGACGAGCGGAAGTTCGACGACGACGGCTGGATCGGCCCGTACTGCACCGAGGACGTCCGGATGGTGAGCCCCTTGGAGGTGACCGAGGGGGCGGCGACCAGGAAGCAGATGGAGGAGGCACTGGGGAGGTACGCCAGGACCCAGCACATGACGACCGACCTGGTGGTCGACGTGACCCCGGGGGCGGGGCGGGCCACGGCGTCGTGGAACGCGCTGATGACGCACATTCACCACGAGGAGACCCTGCGCCGCCGCGGCGAGGGCGCCAACCCCGTGCTCATGGTGGGCGGTTACTGGCGGGCGGAACTGATCCGGACGCCCGCCGGCCGGCGGATGACCCAGGTGTCCGTCGACGCCGTCTGGACGGCGGGCGACCCCCCGGACTTCACGTAGCACGCGCACGGCCCACCCCCTTCCCGGGCCCCGGCCCCCACCGGGCGAGATTCCCCGTCCGCGTTCCGTCATCGGGGTGACGGAACGCGGACGGCGGGCACGTCGACGCACATCACCCGCCGGAACGCGTGCATCGCGCCCCCGGCGGGCGTGCGGAGCAGCGGACAGCGGCCGTCGGCGCAGCCGTGCCCCGCGGTGGCGGACACCCGGACCGGTGGGGGCCGGCCAGCCGTGCCCGATGCCGCCGACCGGGACGCGGGGCGGTGGACAACCGACCGAATACGGCGCAGCAACCCACACGCCAGACCGGCGGAGGCGGGGCCCGCAGGGCAGCGAGCGCGGGCGCCTTGGCCCCCGCCACCAGCCGGGTTGGCCCCACAGACACCCGGCCCGCCGGGAACGCGCCCCGTGCCGCCATCGGGGACGCGACGCAGTGAACGGCCAACCACCCGACACGGCGCAGCCGAACGCCACGCCTGATGGAGCCCCACGGCCGTCGTGCCAGGACAGCGAGGCCGGGGGCGTGTCTCCCGGTGGCGGACATCCGGACCGTTGGGGCCGTGCCCGATGCCGCCGACCGGGGGCGCGGGGCGGTGAACAGCCGACCGAATACGGCGCAGCAACCCACACGCCAGACCGGCGGAGGCGGGGCCCGCGGACACCGCGTCGGATGCCCACGCCACGGCGTCGCGCCGGGGCCGCGAGGCGGGGTGGGTCCACCGCGGTCCGTGTCCTGGCCGAGGCCGCGGAGCGGTGGACAGGTGGAGCGGGGGGATGGGTAGGGGGCGTTTCGTGACTGGTGGTGCTGTTTGCGCTGGTCAGCGGTGTATGCCGGATTCCGTGCGGTCCGTCCCCAGCGGAGCGTCGCGGTGCGGCCGGGAGGGGGTCGTGCGGCGTGTCGTCACTCCAATGGCCCTCTCGGCAGGTAGTCATCTCATATGTGAGATAGGGTCGCGCCTATGATCGACGACTACCTCGCCCGGATCGGACAGCTCATCCGGGACGCACGTCAGCATCGCGGCTGGACACAACTCCAGCTCGCCGAGGCTCTCGGGACCAGCCAGAGCGCGGTCAACCGCATCGAGCGCGGCAATCAGAACATCAGTCTTGAGATGATCGCCCGCATCGGTGAGGCCCTGGACAGCGAGATCGTGTCGCTGGGTTACGCCGGTCCCATGCATCTGCGGGTGGTCGGCGGCAGGCGGCTGCACGGCGCGATCGACGTCAAGACGAGCAAGAACGCCTGCGTCGCGCTGCTGTGCGCCTCCCTGCTCAACTCCGGCCGTACCGTGCTGCGTCGCGTCGCCCGCATCGAGGAGGTCTTCCGCATCCTGGAGGTGCTCGCCTCGATCGGCGTCCGCAGCCGCTGGATCAACGAGGGCGCGGACCTGGAAATCGTTCCCCCGGCCGAGCTGGACCTCGACGCCATCGACACCGAGGCGGCCCGGCGCACGCGCAGCATCATCATGTTCCTCGGTCCGCTGCTGCACCGCATGGACCAGTTCCGGATCCCGTACGCGGGCGGCTGCGACCTCGGCACCCGGACCGTTCAGCCGCACATGATGGCGCTGCGCAGGTTCGGCCTCGACATCACCGCCACCGAGGGCGTCTACCACGCCACGGTGAACCGGCAGGTCACCCCCGACCGGCCCATCGTGCTGACCGAACGCGGCGACACCGTGACGGAGAACGCGCTGCTGGCCGCCGCCCGGCACGACGGGGTCACCATCATCCGCAACGCCTCGTCGAACTACATGGTCCAGGATCTGTGCTTCTTCCTGGAGGAGCTGGGCGTGCGCATCGAGGGCGTGGGCACCACCACGCTCACCGTGCACGGCGTGGCCGAGATCGACCGCGACGTGGACTACTCCCCCTCCGAGGACCCGGTCGAGGCCATGAGCCTGATCGCCGCCGCCGTGGTCACCGAGTCGCAGCTCACCATCCGGCGGGTGCCGCTGGAGTTCCTGGAGATCGAGCTGGCGGTGCTGGAGGGCATGGGCCTGGACCACGACCTCGGCCCCGAGTACGCGGCGGACAACGGCCGCACCCGGCTGGCGGACCTGACCGTCCGGCCCTCCAAGCTGGAGGCGCCGATCGACAAGATCCACCCGATGCCGTTCCCCGGGCTGAACATCGACAACGCGCCCTTCTTCGCCGCCATCGCGGCCTCGGCGCACGGCTCGACGCTCATCCACGACTGGGTCTACGACAACCGCGCCATCTATCTGACCGACCTCAACCGCCTCGGCGGGCGGCTCCAGTTGCTCGACCCGCACCGGGTGCTGGTGGAGGGGCCGACCCGCTGGCGGGCCGCCGAGATGATGTGCCCGCCCGCGCTGCGTCCGGCGGTCGTGGTGCTGCTGGCGATGATGGCCGCGGAGGGCACCTCGGTGCTGCGCAACGTCTATGTGATCAACCGGGGTTACGAGGACCTGGCCGA
Organism: Streptomyces sp. URMC 129; assembly: GCF_051386415.1. Taxonomy (NCBI): domain Bacteria; kingdom Bacillati; phylum Actinomycetota; class Actinomycetes; order Kitasatosporales; family Streptomycetaceae; genus Streptomyces; species Streptomyces sp. URMC 129. The sequence goes on along the minus strand of NZ_JBPQTQ010000008.1, from coordinate 43,670 downwards.
GCGGCTGAACTCCGTGGGCGCGCAGATCGAGACGTTCCGCAACATCTGACGCCGCGTCACCCGGCCCTCCGGTGTCCGGCCCGGTCAGCCCGCCGGCCGCCCGGCCGGCAGGGCGGCCAGGTCGCCGGTGAGCACCTCGGCGGTCTCCTGGTCGACCACGCCGACCCGGATCACCTGGCCGCCGGCGCGGTCCAGGTGCGCCCCGGCGTCCATGGCGAACAGGACGGAGACGGGCCGGTCCCGTTCGCCGTCGTGGCGGACGCCGGTGTAGTGGAGGATCCGCCAGCCGTCCTCGTCCCAGTGCTCCACGAGCCCGGAGCGGACGAGCGGGGCGGCGGTCTCCCAGGCCAGCGACCGTTCCAGCAGCTCGACGGAGGCCGCCACCGGGACCGTTCCGCCGGCGCCGGACCGGCCGCCGTGCGGGTGACCGAGCAGCCGCAGCCGCAGGCGGCGCAGCCGGACCCGCCACGTGCCCTGCGGGCCGTCCGACAGGTACGCCGACGCCGCCGCGCCCGCGAGGAGCAGCGCGGCGGAGGCGGCCGGCCGGTCCGCGGCGGCCGTCCACCACGCCTCGTCGGCGGCCAGGGCCCCGGCCCCGGCGCCCGCGACGAAGCCGGCGCGGGCGAAGGAGTGCCAGGTGACGGGGGCGTTGTCGCTCGCCGTGCAGCCGCAGGACGAGCCGGGGGCCACCGCCCTGGCGTAGCCGAGGTACCCCAGGAAACCGGTGCCGAGCACGGCCGCCCCGGCGGCGGGAACGGCCGCGCCGGGCGTGGCGAGCAGCCCGGCCGCGAGCAGCACCTCGGCCGCGGCGGTGGCGCGCAGCACCAGCAGCGCCCGGCCGGGGCCGCGCACCAGGCGGGGCAGGGCGGTGCGGGCGGTCTGCGCGCGTAGCGTGCGGCTCGTGAGCTTGGCGGCCCCGGTCCACAGCAGCAGCCCGCCGAGGAGGAGCGGCAGGAGGTTCGCGGTCAGTGCGATCATCGGCTCCCGACCTCGCCTCAGTGCCCGACGGTGACGCGCACGACGTCGATGGAGTCGTCCGCCGGGCGCCAGGCCCCGAGCACCTGCGCGGCCTGGCCGATGCGGAGCCGGGACAGGTCGGAGGTGAGGGCGCCGCCCGCGTAGGAGGCGGCGGTCTCGGGGACCGTGCGGCCGACCAGTTCGTGGTCGCCGTGCTGGAACCAGAACCGGTCGCGGTGGATGCCGCGGATCGTCGTGTCGAGGTTGACGATGTTGACCCAGACGGCGTCGGCGGCGACGGTGCCGTCGGGCATCGGGACTCCCCGCGCGTAGAGTCCGTCGCCGACCTCGATGGCGTCGGCGGTGGTGGGGCGGACCTTCCAGATGCTGGTGGCGTGGGTGAGCTGGATGCGGTGCGTCTCGCCCTCGGCGCTCGCGGCGGTCAGCAGGCTGCCGCGGATGGCGCCGATCCGGCCCTCGACGAACGAGGTCTCGGTGACGGCCGGGTCGAGGGAGGGGGTGGGGGCGGCGAACGCGGCGTCGGCGTCGAGGGCGCCGAGCGCGGAGGCGCCGACGATGGTCGCGCCGCCGAGGGCGGCGGAGGTCAGGAAGCCGCGGCGGCCGAAGCGGTCGCGGGCGGTGGCCGGGGATGTCGCGGTCATGTGGGGTCTCCTCCCGCCTCGTTCACTCGGTGATGATGACCGGCAGCTTGCCGGAGCTGAGGCTGCCGATGGCCGAGAAGGCGGCGGGCGTCAGGTCGAGGACGCGGTTGACGCGGCAGGTGCCGTTGCAGCAGGTCTGCTCGCCGCACCAGCTCTTGGTGCGCGGGCCGCAGTCGGTGATGGTGATGCAGACGGCGGCGCCGGTGCACTGGTGCCGGACTCTCATGACGGAGCCGCAGCCGCGGCGCGGGATGCCGCCCTCGCCGCAGAGGTCCGGGCGGGTGATGTCCCAGCACGCCTGCGAGGCGTTGGGCCAGGCGCCGTGGTTGGAGGCGGAGCGGCAGGTGCCGCAGGCGCCGCTGCCGGCGGCGCCGCACGGGCCCCAGGCGGCGCCGCAGCAGAACCAGGTGGTTTCCCCGGCCCACAGGGCGTTGGTCGAGCAGGCCACGATGAACTCCCTTCGCGTCGCGTGGATCTCACGCTGTGCGGGTGGCGCGCCCACCTGACCCGTTCATGACAACTTCACCCACGGGGCGATGCCGCGCGGGCGTCACGGCAGGGCGGGCGGGGCGTCGGTCGCGCCCATAATCCTCGCTCCGATGTGCGAATACCAGAGGGCGTGGGCGGGGACATCGGGCCGATACGCGGTGGATACACGACAGATCCCCACAGGACCCGGAGCGGAGAAGGATGCGAAACGGTCACGTTTGCCTGCCGGTTCGATCAATTCCGCAGCGCGGCATGAGCGGCGCTCATCCGGGGGACAGTGACCACAGGACCGGGAAGAACCCGGCTGTGGTGAGGAGTTCCGCGATGGACCAGGCACTGGACAACAGGCTGGACAACCGGCTGGACCACAGGACCACGCGGCGGACGCTCGTGGTCTTCACCGCCACCTTCGTGCTCGCGGTGCTCGCCTCCCCGCTGTTCGTCCTGTACGAGCTGCTGCTCGGCGCGTGCGGGCTGGTGGTCACCGGCATGCTCGCCCGGGTGCGGGAGAACGCGGGGGTGATGACCGCCACCGTGATCTTCGCCGGGATCCTCGCGGGCAGCCTGCCCTACCTGGTGGCGGCGCCCTTCGTGCCCTGACGGTCACCCGGCCAGGCGCAGGGCGACCCGGTCCAGGGCGGTGCGGAAGCCGATCCGCCGGTAGACAAGTTGCTGGTGGGATGGGCCAGGTCGGTGTTGATCAGCACGCGCTCCGTCCCCGCGTCCAGCGCGCGGCGGCTCGCGGCGGCGGTCACGGCCCCGGCGTAGCCCCGGCGGCGGTGCCCGGGCGGGGTGTAGACGTTCGCGACGCGGATGCCGGTGGCGGCCGGGCGGGTGGTGCAGGCGAACGAGACCGGGCGGCCGTCGGGGCTCTCCCAGAGGGTGTAGCCGTCGTGGGCGAGGCGCTCGTCGACGATCGCCCCGGAGTCCGGGCCGGACATGCCCTGCTCGTGGTGGAAGGCGTCGGTCCAGGCGGCGAGCAGGTCCCGGTCGGCGCGGGTGCCGGACCGGGCCCGGCCCGGTGGCGGCGGGTCCGGTGGGGTGAGCGTGCCGAGCCGGTAGAGCCGGGTCTCGTAGGCCACGGGGGCGTCGCGCCCGGTCCGCGCGCGCCAGGCCGTGGCGAACGCGTGGACGGCCGCGCGCGGCAGCTCGGCCCCGGCCGGCGGGCTCCCGGCCAGCAGCCCCGCCAGGGACCCGGCGGCCTCCGGCGGCAGCGCACCGACCTGCGCCATGCGCGGCGGGGTGTGCAGCAGCGCGGACCGCACGGGGCCGGTGCCGTCGCGCCACCAGCCGAAGCGGGGCGCGGCGTCGCCGTAGAAGCGCGGCCCTCGCCGCCGGAGCATGTCCGTGATCGTCAGCATGACGCTGTGCTCCTCCGGCAGCGCCCGCAGGAAGTCCCCGGCGGCGCCCACGAAGTCGTCGAGATCACCCGTGACGGTCCAGCCCATGCGCCCATCCTGAACGGTCCGGCCGGGCGCCGTACACCGGATTACGGCTCCACCGGGCGGAGCGGTCCGGGCTGTGGCCGGGGCTGTGGTCAGGGGATCAGAACCAGCTTGCCCGTGGTGCGCTTCTCCTCGATCGCGCGGTGGGCCTCAAAGGCCCGGGAGAGGGGGAAGGCGCGGTCCACCGTCACGCGGAGGCGGCCGGTCTCCACGCGGGTGGTGATCTCCCCCAGCGTGGCGCCGGAGGGGGCGGCCGTCACCCAGGTGTAGCGCAGGCCGCGCCGCTCGGCCTCCTTCTCGTCGGTGCCGGGGTCGATCGCGGCGCCGATCAGCAGGCCGCCGGGCCTGAGGATGTCCAGGGAACGCGGACCGTACGCGCCGCCCACCAGGTCCAGGACGGTGTCGACCGGTTCCGTCGCGGTGCGGAAGTCCGCCGCCGTGTAGTCGATCAGCTCGTCCGCGCCGAGCCCGCGCAGGAAGTCGTGCTTCGCCGCCCGGGCCGTGGCCACCACGTGTGCGCCCCGCTCCCGGGCCAGCTGGACCGCGACGTGGCCGACGCCGCCGGCCGCCGCGTGGATCAGGAGGCGGTGGCCGGGGCCGGCGTCGGCGAGGACGGCCACGGCCTGCCAGGCGGTGAGGGCGGCGAGCGGCACGGCCGCGGCCCGGACGTGGTCCAGGCCCGGCGGCTTCGGTGCCAGGGCGTCCGCCGCGACCGCCGTGAACTCCGCGTACGCGCCGCGCGGGCCGACCGGCAGCATCCCGTACACCTCGTCGCCCGGCGCGAAGGCGGTCACGCCCGGCCCGACGCGCTCCACCACGCCCGACACGTCGGTGCCGAGCGTGAACGGCGGGGTCAGCAGGCCCGGCACGCGGCCGGAACGGATCACCGCGTCACCGGGGTTGACGGCGGCGGCGCCGACCCGGACCAGCACCTCCCCCGGGCCCGGGTCCGGGACGTCGGTCTCGGTGTACTCCAGCACCTCGGGGCCGCCGAAGGCGTGCTGGACGACGGCGTGCATACGGGCGGGCATGGCTGGCTCCTCGGGTTCGGTCCGTGCTCGGTACCCATCCTGCGGTCCGGTGGTACCCATGGGAAAGCAGGCACTTTTCTGGTATTCAGGTCCCTTGTGGATACCGGCTTCGACCTGAGGAAATACGGCGGCGTCGACGTCTTCCTGCGGGACTGCCCGACCCGGACCGTGCTGGAGCTGATCGCCGGCAAGTGGACGATGCTGGTGCTGGTCGCCCTGGAGGACGGCCGGCCGGTGCGGTTCAACGCCCTGCGCCGCCGGCTGGACGGGATCACGCAGAAGATGCTCACCCGGACGCTGCGCGCGCTGGAGCGGGACGGGCTGCTCACCCGGGCGGTCTACCCGACCGTTCCGCCGCGCGTGGAGTACCGGCTGACCGCGCTCGGCATGGGCGTCGGCCGCCTGATCGCGGGGATCACCGCATGGTCCGAGGAGCACATCGACGCGATCGTCGCCGCCCGGGCCCGCTTCGACGAGCGCGCGGCGGATGAGCCTCGGCCCGTCGGCGATTAGGCTGGACATGTGTACGAGCGACGCCGGCGCCGCTACTTCGTGCTGATGGCCGTCTGCCTGGTGCTCTTCGTCAGCGCGTGGGGCTTCGTGCGGCTGTGGTCGGTGCCGCTGGCCATCGCCATGTGCCTGGTCGCGGCGGCGATCCCGCCCGTCGCGGCGATCGCGGCGAACCGGCGGGAGCCCGACGACCGGTGGTGGGACGAGCGCTGAGCGTCACCAGGGCAGCTCACGGATCTGCTGGACGCACAGCGCGGTGAAGAGCACGCCGGACCCGAGCAGCATCACGTTGCTCAGCGGGCCGTTGCGCCATCCGCCGGGCACCCGGCCGGTGTTGAGCAGCCACAGCAGGGTCAGCGCCAGGAAGGGCATGAAGAACGCGCCGAGCACCCCGTAGGTGAGGATCAGGCCGACCGGCTCGTCGAGGAAGAGCAGCGCCATCGGCGGGAACGTCAGCCACAGCAGGTACGCGCGGAACGGGCCGGAGCGCTCGGGCTCGGGGTGGTCGCGGGCGACGAAGTCCGTGAACAGCAGGCTCACGCCGTGCCAGACGCCGATCACGGAGCTGAAGGAGGCGGCGAAGAAGCCGACCAGGAAGAGGTGCGCGGTGACCGTGCCGAAGCGGTCCTCCAGCACCTCCCCCACGTCCAGCAGCCCCCGGTCGCCGGTCGCCAGCGCGAGGTCGGCGGCGTGCAGCAGTTCGGCGCCGATGACGAGCATGGCCACCACGAACAGGCCGGTGGTGGCGTAGGCGACGCGGTTGTCCAGCCGCATCACCGGGATCCAGGCCGGGCCCCGCCAGCCCTTCGCGGTCACCCAGTACCCGTAGGCGGCCAGCGTGATGGTGCCGCCGACGCCGCCGACCAGGCCGAGCGTGTAGAGGACCGAGCCGTCCGGCAGCACCGGCACCAGCCCGGCCGCCAGGGCGCCCGCGTCCGGGCCGACGCGGATCGCGATGCCGACGACGACCACGAACATCACGCCGACGAAGGCCGTCATCAGCTTCTCCACGACGGCGTAGCGGTTGAACCAGACGCAGAGCAGGCCCAGCAGCCCGCACGCCATGCCCCAGGCGCGCAGCGACGGCCCGCCGGGGAAGAGCGCGACGAGCGGCAGGGCGCTGGCGGACATGGCGGTCGCGCCGTACACGAAGCCCCAGACGGCGATGTAGACGCCGAAGTACCAGACGGTCCACCGGCCGAGCGAGCGCCAGCCCTCGAACAGCGTGGTGCCGGTGGCCAGGTGCCAGCGGCCGGTGGCCTCCGCCAGGGAGATCTTGACCAGGCAGCCGAGCACGGCCGCCCACAGCAGCGTGTAGCCGTACCGGCCGCCCGCCACGGCGGTGGCGATCAGGTCGCCCGCGCCCACACCGGTCGCCGCGACCACGAGCCCCGGGCCGATGAAGCGCCGGCGTGCCGCCGCGGTGGGTCGCCCGTCCTCGTTCACGGACTCGTTCACGGAGGGCTTCTGCCCACCGGGCGCCGCCGGAAGCGGACCCGGCGTCGGGAAGCCGTGAAGAAGAGGCGGGACGAAACAGGTGGCCGTAAAGCGGTGGGCGAACGGGCCGGCCCCGGCCATACTCAAGCGGGTGTTCCTGACGATATCCGCCACCGGCGGCGCCGGGCGGCCCGCGACCGACCTCGGCTTCCTGCTGCACAAACACCCGGACAAGGCGCAGGAGTTCACCACCTCCGCCGGGCCCGCCCACGTGTTCTACCCCGAGGCGGACGCCGAGCGGTGCACGGCGGCGCTGCTCCTCGACGTCGACCCCGTGGCGCTGGTGCGCAACCGGGGGCGCGGGCGCGGTGCCGCGCCCGACGCGACGCTGGCGCAGTATGTCAACGACCGCCCGTACGCGGCCTCGTCGCTGCTCGCGGTGGCCCTCGGCCAGGTCTTCCGCACCGCGCTGCGCGGCCTGTGCGCGGCCCGGCCGGACCTGCCGGGCCGGGCCCTGCCGTTGCGCGTCGAGGTGCCGGCGCTCCCGGCGCGCGGCGGAGTGGACACCGTGCGGCGGCTGTTCGAGCCGCTGGGCTGGGCCGTCGAGGCCGAACCGGTGCCGCTGGACGAGGAGTTCCCGGACTGGGGCGACTCCCGGTACGTCCGGCTGGCCCTGACCGGCACCGCCACGGTGTCGGCCGCGCTGCGCCAGCTCTACGTCCTGCTGCCGGTCCTCGACGCCGCCAAGCACTACTGGATCACGGCCGAGGAGGTGGACAAGCTGCTGCGCGCGGGCGACGGCTGGCTCGCGGGCCACCCCGAGCAGAACCTGATCGTCGGCCGCTATCTGGCCCACCGCGCGGCCCTGACCCGGCAGGCCCTCAGCCGTCTGGAGCTGGCCCGGCTCGCCCAGGCCGACGACGCCGAGGCCGAGGAGCTGGACAACGCCGTGGACGACGAGTCCGACACCGAGCACGCCCCGGTGCCGCTGGCCGTCCAGCGGCGTGCCGCGATCACCGCGGCGATCCGCGAGACCGGCGCCACCCGCGTGCTCGACCTCGGCTGCGGCGGTGGGCAGTTGCTCGACGCGCTGCTGAAGGACCACGCGCTGACCGAGGTCGTCGGCATGGACGTCTCGGTGCGCGCCCTGCAGGCCGCCGCCCGGCGGCTGCGCACCGACCGGATGTCCGAGCGGCAGCGGGAGCGGCTCACCCTGATGCAGGGCTCGCTGATGTACACCGACGACCGCCTCGCGGGGTACGACGCGGCGGTGCTCAGCGAGGTCATCGAGCATGTGGACCCGCCGCGGCTGCCCGCCCTGGAGTACGCCGTGTTCGGCTCGGCGCGGCCCGGCGCGGTCGTGGTGACCACCCCGAACGCCGAGTACAACTCCCGCTGGGAGTCGCTGCCCGCCGGGGAGTTCCGCCACGCCGACCACCGCTTCGAGTGGTCCCGCCCCCGGTTCCGGGCCTGGGCTACGGGAGTCGCCGAACGGCACCGCTACACCGTCGAGTTCAGGCCCGTCGGGCCCGAGGACCCCGAGGTGGGCCCGCCCACCCAGCTCGCCCTGTTCACCCGCGCGCCGCAGGAGGCCGCCGCATGACGGACCTCGCCGTTCCCGACCTGTCGCTCGTGGTGCTGATCGGCACCACCGGCTCGGGCAAGTCCACGTTCGCCGCCCGGCACTTCCTGCCCACCCAGGTCGTCTCCTCCGACGCCTGCCGGGGCATCGTCGCCGACGACGAGAACGACCAGAGCGCCACGCCCGAGGCGTTCGAGCTGCTGCACTACATCGTCGGCAAGCGGCTCGCCGCCGGGCGGCTGACCGTCGTGGACGCCACCAACGTCCAGCGCGAGGCCCGCCGTCAGCTCGTGGAGCTGGCCCGCGCGCATGACGTGCTGCCGGTGGCGATCGTGCTGGACGTCCCCGAGCGGGTGTGCGCCGACCGCAACGCCGCCCGCGCCGAGCGGGCGAGCATGCCCGCGCACGTCATCCCGCGCCAGCGGCGGGAGTTGCGGCGCTCGCTGCGCGGTCTGGAGCGCGAGGGGTTCCGCACCGTGCACGTGCTGCGCGGCGAGGAGGAGGTGGCCGCCGCCACCGTCCGGCTGACCCGCCGCTACAACGATCTGCGGCACCTCACCGGCCCGTTCGACATCATCGGCGACGTGCACGGCTGCCGCGCCGAGCTGGAGACGCTGCTGGCCGGGCCGCTGGGCTACGCGATCGAGCGCGACGGCCGGGGCCGTGCGGTCGGCGCCCGCCACCCGGAGGGCCGCACGGCCGTGTTCGTCGGTGACCTGGTCGACCGCGGCCCCGACTCCCCCGGCGTGCTGCGGCTGGTGATGGGCATGGTGGCGGCCGGTACCGCGCTGTGCGTGCCGGGCAACCACGAGAACAAGCTGGCCCGGCACCTCAAGGGCCGCACGGTCCGGCTCACGCACGGCCTGGCCGAGACGGTCGAGCAGCTGGCGCGCGAGGACGGGACCGATCCGGGATTCCGGGCGCGCGTCGCGGAGTTCATCGACTCGCTGATCAGCCACTACGTGCTGGACGGCGGGCGGCTGGTGGTCAGCCACGCCGGGCTGCCGGAGAAGTACCACGGCCGCACCTCGGGCCGGGTCCGCTCGCACGCCCTGTACGGCGAGACGACGGGCGAGACGGACGAGTTCGGGCTGCCGGTCCGCTACCCGTGGGCCGAGGAGTACCGGGGTGCCGCCGCCGTCGTGTACGGCCACACGCCGGTGCCCCGCGCCGCCTGGATCAACAACACCCTCTGCCTGGACACGGGGTGTGTCTTCGGCGGCGCCCTGACCGCGCTGCGGTGGCCGGAGCGCGACATGGTGGACGTCCCGGCCGAACGGGTCTGGTACGAGCCGGTCCGCCCGCTGGCGCCGCGCGCGCCAGGCGGCTCGGACGGCCGCCCGCTCGACCTGGGCGACGTGGCGGGCCGCCGCGTGGTGACCACCCGGCACGCCGGGCGCATCTCGGTCCGGGAGGAGAACGCGGCGGCGGCCCTGGAGGTCATGAGCCGCTTCGCCGTCGACCCCCGGCTGCTGACGTACCTGCCGCCGACGATGGCGCCGTGCGCCACCTCCGCCGAGGAGGGCTATCTGGAGCACCCGGCCGAGGCGTTCGCCGCCTACCGCGAGGCGGGCGTGCGCGACGTGCTGTGCGAGGAGAAGCACATGGGCTCGCGCGCCGTCGCGCTGGTGTGCCGGGACCCGGAAGTGGCCGTCAAGCGGTTCGACGCGCCGCCCGGCACCTGGGGCGCGGTCCACACCCGCACCGGCCGCCCGTTCTTCGACGACGAGGAGACGACGGGCGCGGTGCTGCGGCGGCTCGCGGCGGCCGTGGACGCGGCGGGGCTGTGGGCGGAGCTGACCACGGACTGGCTGGTGCTGGACGCGGAGATCATGCCCTGGTCGCTGAAGGCGGGCGGGCTGCTGCGCGGCCAGTACGCGGCGGTGGGCGCGGCGGCGCGGGCCGCGTTTCCCGGGGTGCTGGCGGCGCTGGACGCGGCCGGGGCGCGCGGCGTGGACATCGGGGCGCTCGCCGGGCGGCAGCGCGGCCGGGCGGCGGACGCGGCGGCGTTCACCGCCGCGTACCGGGCGTACTGCTGGCCGGTGGACGGCGTGACGGGGATGCGCCTGGCGCCGTTCGCGCTGCTGGCCGCCGAGGGCCGCTCGCTGGCCGCGCTGCCGCACGACCGGCAGCTCGCGCTGATCGACCGGATGGTGGAGCGCGAGCCGTTCCTCGCCACGACCCGCCGCCTGACCGTGGACACCGGCGACCCGGCCTCGGTGGAGTCCGGCGTGCGGTGGTGGCTGGACCTGACCGCGGCCGGCGGCGAGGGCATGGTCGTCAAGCCGCGCGAGGCGTATGTGCGGGGCGCGGACGGCCGCCTGGTCCAGCCGGGCATCAAGTGCCGGGGCCGGGAGTATCTGCGGATCATCTACGGCCCGGAGTACACGCGTCCCGAGCACCTGGCCCGGCTGCGCGACCGCCACCTGGGCCACAAGCGGTCCCTGGCGCTGCGCGAGTACGCCCTCGGCCTGGAGGCCCTGGACCGGCTGGCCGACGGCGAGCCGCTGTGGCGCGTGCACGAGGCGGTGTTCGCGGTGCTGGCGCTGGAGTCGGAGCCGGTGGACCCGCGCCTGTAGGGGACGGCGGCCAGAATGGGCCTATGACCTTCCATGTCGATTCGGAGACCGGGCGGCTGCGGCGCGTCATCCTGCACCGCCCGGGACTCGAACTGAAGCGGCTCACGCCGACCAACAAGGACGAGCTGCTCTTCGACGACGTGCTGTGGGTGCGCCGCGCGCAGCAGGAGCACGACGTCTTCTCCGGGCTGCTGCGCGCGCGGGGCGTCGAGGTGCACCTGTTCGGGGAGCTGCTCGCGCGGAGCCTGGACATCCCGGCCGCGCGCGCCCTGGTGCTGGACCGGGTCTTCGACGAGCGGGAGTACGGGCCGCTGGCCACCGACCGGCTGCGGGCGGTGTTCGACGCGCTGCCGACCGGGGAGCTGGCCGAGGCGCTGATCGGCGGGATGACGAAGCGGGAGTTCCTGGAGCGGCACGAGGAGCCCCCCTCCATGCGGTTCCACGTGATGGAGCCGGACGACTTCCTGCTGCACCCGCTGCCCAACCACCTGTTCGCGCGGGACGCCTCCGCCTGGGTGTACGACGGGGTGGCGATCAACGCGATGCGCTGGCCGGCCCGGCGGCGGGAGACCGTGCACTTCGAGGCGGTGTACGGCCACCACCCGCTGTTCACCGGCCCCGGGGCGGGCCCGTTCCACCTGTGGGCGGAGGGGCAGGGTGCGCACCCGTCCACGATCGAGGGCGGCGACGTGCTGGTCATCGGGAACGGCGCGGTGCTGGTCGGGATGAGCGAGCGGACCACGCCGCAGGCGGTGGAGCTGCTGGCCCGGCGCCTGTTCGAGGCGGGCTCGGCGCGCACCATCGTGGCCGTGGACCTGCCGAAGCGGCGGGCGTTCATGCATCTGGACACGGTGCTGACGATGGTCGACGGGGAAACGTTCACGCAGTACGCGGGCCTGGGCATGCTCCGCTCGTACACCATCGAGCCGGGCGCGGACGGGCAGGAACTGAAGGTCACCGACCACCCGCCGGAACACATGCACCGGGCCATCGCCGCCGCGCTCGGGCTGGACCGGATCCGGGTGCTGACCCCCGTGCAGGACGTGCGCTCGGCGGAGCGCGAGCAGTGGGACGACGGCTGCAACGTGCTGGCCCTGGAGCCCGGCGTGGTCGTGGCCTACGAGCGGACCGTCACGGCCAACACGTACCTGCGCGACCAGGGGTTCGAGGTGCTGGAGATCCCGGGCAGCGAGCTGGGCCGGGGCCGGGGCGGGCCGCGCTGCATGAGCTGCCCGGTCGAGCGGGACCCGGTCCGCTGAGCCGCCCCGGGTCAGCCGGTCGAGTGCCGGACGGTGAGGCGGGGCACGAGCGCCATCCGCTGCGGGGGCGGCGCGTCGGCCGGGTCCCGCTCGTGGGCCGGGTCCGTCAGGCGGTCGAGCAGGAGGTGGGCGGCGGCCTCGCCCACCGCGTGGCGGGGCGGGGCCACGGCGGTCAGCGGGACGTCGGCCAGCGCCGCCAGGCCGTCCTCGTAGGCGATCAGCGCGAAGTCCTCCGGCACCCGGAGGCCGCGCTGCCGCAGCCGTTGCAGCACGCCGAGCGCCACCTGGTCGTCGTGGACCAGGGCGGCTCGCAGCCCGTGCCGGTCGCGGTCCTCGCAGAGCCGGTCCACCGCCTTCTCGATGGCGGCCGGGGCGCCGTCCCGGCCGAGCGTCACCGGGCGCGGCCCGCCGTCGAGTCCGCAGGCGGCGATCCCGGCGGCGTACCCCTCGGCCACCTGCGGCGCGGTCGGGTCGTCGCGCAGCACCAGGGCGACGCGGCGGTGCCCGAGGGCGGCGAGGTGCCGGACGGCGTGGGCCGCGCCGCGCACGTGGTCCGAGCGGACCGAGTCCAGCGCGTCCAGCGGGCTGCCGGGCGGCGTCGCCCGGTCCACGAGCACGGTGGGCACGCCGGTGGCGGTCAGCCGCTTCGCCTCGCCGGGCGGGGGCGTCCCGTCGGGCCAGGCGGGCACCAGCAGCAGGCCCTGGGCCCCGGTCTCCAGCAGCCTGGCGACCTGGCGGGCGTCCTCGTCCGGGTCGTGGTGGGAGAGGCCGACGACCAGCCGCCCGTCGCGCGCGCCCACCGCCTCCTGGACGCCGCGCACCAGCTCCGCGAAGTACCGCTCGGGGCCGGGGACCACCATGCCGAGCACCGGCACGGTCCTGACCGCCTCGGCGCCGGGCCACACGACCGCGCCGTGCAGCCGCCGCAACCGCCCCTGGGCGGCCAGCGCCTCGACGTCGCGGCGAACGGTGACGGGCGAGACGCCCAGCTCACGGGCGAGGTCCGCGACGCGCAAGCTGCCCCGGGAGCGCACGAGTTCGAGAACGCGCCCGTGCCGCTGGTCCACATGCGTCCGCATGCCGGTGCCCCCTCCTTCGCCGGTCCCCGCGAGGATCACCGTACCTCCGGTGGCCGATCTCCACCCTTGCATAATCATGTAGGATGACGTATACAATTTCAGACCATCCCGAGCGACGCACCTACGGAGCCGCCATGGCGACAGAGCTCACGGGCCGCCACTTTCTCAAGGAGCTCGACTTCACCCCCGAGGAGTTCCGCTCCCTGACCGATCTGGCGGCCACGCTGAAGGCCGCCAAGCGGGACGGCACGGAGGTCCGCCGCCTGGCGGGGAAGAACATCGCGCTGATCTTCGAGAAGAGCTCGACGCGCACCCGCTGCGCGTTCGAGGTGGCCGCCGCCGACCAGGGTGCCGCCACCACCTATCTCGACCCGGCCGGCTCCCACCTCGGGTACAAGGAGTCGACGCGGGACACCGCCCGCGTGCTGGGCCGGATGTTCGACGCCATCCAGTACCGGGGCAGCGCCCAGCGGACCGTCGAGGAGCTGGCCGCCCACGCCGGGGTCCCGGTCTACAACGGCCTGACCGACGACTGGCACCCCACCCAGATGCTGGCCGACGTGCTCACCATGACCGAGCACAGCGCCAAGCCGCTGGAGTGGATCGCCTTCGCCTACCTCGGCGACGCCCGCAACAACATGGGGAACTCGTACCTGGTCACCGGCGCGCTGCTCGGCATGGACGTGCGGATCGTCGCGCCCGAGTCGCTGTGGCCGGAGCCGTCGGTGCGCGCCGAGGCCGCCCGGCTCGCCGCCGGGACCGGCGCCCGGATCACCCTCACCGAGGACGTGGCCGAGGGGGTGCGCGGCGCGGACTTCGTGGCCACCGACGTCTGGGTCTCGCTGGGCGAGCCCAAGGAGGTGTGGGACGAGCGGATCGCGCTGCTGAAGCCGTACGCCGTGGGCATGGACGTGCTGCGCGCGACCGGCAACCCGGACGTGCGGTTCCTGCACTGCCTGCCCGCCTTCCACGACCTCGGCACGCGGGTGGGCCGCGAGATCCACGCCACGCACGGGCTGGACTCCCTCGAAGTCACCGACGAGGTCTTCGAGTCGCCGCACTCGGTCGTCTTCGACCAGGCGGAGAACCGGCTGCACACCATCAAGGCGCTGATGGTCGCCACGCTCGGCTGACCGTGTCGGGGGCCGGGGTCCGGTCCGCGCCATCGGGCGTTCACCGGACGGGGATAGGGTCGCGGGCGTCGTGACGTCCCGCGCGCCTCCCCCGTCCCGTGCGCCCCGACCGCCCCAGGAGTCTGTCGTGTCCCAGCCCCGGCCCGCCGTGCCGCTCAGCACCGTCGCCAGGGAGTGGGGCCGGATCGGGATGCTCGGGTTCGGCGGGCCGCCCACCCACATCGCGCTGCTGCGGGAGCTGTGCGTGCGGCGCGAGAAGTGGTTCTCCGCGCGCGACTTCGAGGACGGCATCGCGGCGACCAACCTGCTGCCGGGACCGGCCTCGACCCAGCTCGCGATCCTCACCGCGTGGTGGCTGCGCGGCGCGTGGGGCGCGCTGGTGGGCGGCTTCTGCTTCATCGTGCCGGGGCTGCTCCTGATCCTGGCGCTGGCCGCGCTCTTCCTCGCCGGGGACCCGCCGGGCTGGGTCAACGGCGCGGCGGCGGGGGCCGGTTCGGCCGTGGCGGCGGTGGCGGCGCAGGCGGGGACGGCGATGGTGCCGGACAGCCTGCGGCGCGCGACGGGCCGTGCCGCGCGGGCGCGGTGGGCGTGCTACCTGACCGCGGGCGGGGTCGCGGCCGTGCTGCTCGGGCCGTGGCTGGTGCTGGTGCTGCTCGGCGCCGGGCTGGCCGAGCTGGCGGTCGGCGGGGTGCGGCGGGCCCGCGCGGCCGGGTCCCCCGCGCCCGCCGGGGCGCGCGAACAGCGCGGCGGCGGCGTCCGGTTGTGGGCGCTGCTCGCGGCGCTGCCGGTCACCGCGGCGGCGGCCTCGCTCTCGGCGCTGACGTGGGTGGCCTTCAAGGTCGGCGCGCTCTCCTACGGCGGCGGGTTCGTGATCATCCCGCTGATGCGGTCGGACGCGGTGGACGGCCACGGCTGGATGACCGACGGCGAGTTCCTCAACGCGGTGGCGCTCGGGCAGATCACGCCGGGGCCCGTGGTCCAGACGGTGGCGGTCGTCGGCTGGGCGGCGGGCGGTCTCGGCGGCGGACTCCTGGCCGCGGCCGTCGCGTTCGGGCCGTCGTTCCTGCTGATCGCCCTGGGCGCCGGGCACTTCGAGCGGATCCGCTCGGCGCCCGCCGTGCAGGCGTTCTTCAGCGGCGCGGGCCCCGCCGTGATCGGCGCCATCTGCGGCTCGGCGGTGCCGCTCGCGCTGGCTCTGGAGCACGCCTGGCAGTTCGCCGTGCTGGGCCTGGCGGCCGTGGCGCTGCTGGCGCTGCGCCGGGGCGTGGTCGGCACCCTGCTGGCCTGCGGCGGGCTCGGGATCGCGGCGGCCCTCGCGGGCTGGGCGGTGGTCTGAGCCGCCCGGCCGGCGGCCGGGCACCTTTCGCGGGGAACCGGACACGCTCCGTCAGCCCGCGCCCTACACTGACCCCCGTGCGCGGTGCCGTCACCCGGGGCGGCCGGTCCGACCAACCGGCCCCGGGCGTGCGTCCGGTGTCACCGCGGGCGACGGGGGCCGTGGGGGGCCAGGAGGCTTCCGTTCGTCGCCGACGCGCCCGTGACCGCCGCCCTTCCGGCGGCGCGCGGGCCGGTGTCTCGCGCCACGACCATCGCGCGGCGCCTGTCCGGCCGCCTCACCGGGCCGTCGTCCGCCGCGACGCGACGACGACCGAAGGACGACTGACTGTGACACCGAATGTGACGCGCAGGAGCGTGTTCGCCCTGCCCCTGGGCGGCCTGCTGGCGGCCTCCGCCACGGGAACGGCGGTGGCGGGCACCGGCCGGGGGACCGCCGCCGGCGGGCGGCCCGCGCCGGCCGGCTGGACCCTGGTCCGGGGCCCGGGGCTGGGGACGCGCACCGGCGGCGTCACCACCCTGGCGGTGGACAACACCGAGGGACCGTACCGGCTGCGGTCCGTGCGGAACGGCCGGTACGTCTCGACGGAGGTGAACTACCCGTCGCCGTACACCGGTCTGCTGCGGGCCCGGTCCGAGGCCGCGAGCGGCTCGTGGGAGAAGTTCTGGTTCGACTGGGAGAACGCCTCGGAGTCCTACGCCCTCCGCTCGGCCGCCAACGGCCGGTACGTGACCGTGGAGAAGAGCTGGACGGGCACCGACCAGGCGCTGCTGCGGGCCAGGTCGAGCGGCATCGGCGGGTGGGAACGGTTCGCCGTGTGGTTCAACGACGCCACCGGGCACTACGTCCTCCAGGCGCGGACCAACGGCCTCTTCGTGGCCATGGAGAACGGCTACACCGGATCCCGGCAGTACGCCCTGCGGGCCCGGTCCGCGGACCCGGACGGCACCGGGCAGGCGTTCGACATCCTGGCCTGACCGGGCCCCGCCGTCCGCGCGCCGGTCATCCCCCGGCGCCGGTCACGGACTTCTCGAACCGCACGGCCTCCGGGTCCGCGACCGTGACCCCGGCCGCCCGCAGCTCCGCCTCCGTCTCGCGCGGCACCCGCGCCTCGTACGTCCCGTGCGCGCCGCGCACCAGCACCACCCGGTGTCCCCGGTCCAGCGCGGCGCGCGCCGTGGCCCGCACGCCGAACTCGCTCTGCAGGCCCGCCACCACGATCCCGGAACCGGCCGGGATCAGCGATGCCAGCCGGGTCCCGGCAAAGGCGTCGGGCTCCCGCTTGTCGACGACGGGCTCGCCGTCGCGCGTCTCGTGGACCAACTCCCAGCCGGGGGTGCCGGGTTCGTCGGGATCGCCGACCGCCCCGCAGTTGCGGAGGTGGACGACGAGGGAGCCGGCCGCGCGGGCCCGGTCCAGGAGGTCGCCGATCGCGGCGGAGACCGCCTCCGCGCCCAGCACGGGGGCGGGCGGCAACAGCATGTTCTTCTGCACGTCCAGGAGAAGCAGCACCGAGGCCATCCGCGCAGCGTAACAACCGGGTGTGACGTCCGGATCACGGGGCAGGTCCCCGGCGGTGTACGGGCCGCAGGCAGCCGTGGAGCCCGGACACTCCACGACAGCACCACATGGGTGGCGGCACGTCAGTCAGCCTCGGTCTCCGCGTCGTCCTCAACCGGTCCCGCGTGCCACATGCTCTTCAACTCGGTCCAGCTCGGGGCCGGTCCGGGCAGCGGCCGGGGGGCGGGCGCGCGCAGCCCGTCGAGCAGCAGGTCCACGTACCGCCGGTGCAGCTGCTCGATCCGCTCGGTCGTGGCCGGCAGGCGCGCGTTGAGGTGGTCGAGGCTGAGCATCACGTCCCCGACGGTCACGTCGTCGCGCAACGCGCCCGCCGCCTGGGCCCGTTGGACCAGGGCGTCCACCGCGACCCGCAGCCGCTCGGCGGCGGCGTCGATCTCCGGGGTGGCCGCGAGCCGGCCGCCGACGATCGAGAGCATGCCGCCGTCGTTGTCCGGCCGCAGGGCCCGGCGCATGAACTGCGCGAACGCTTCCCAGGGATCGGGGAGCGCGCCCGTCTCCTCGGCCAGTTCGGTGAGCCGGGCCATGCCCACGAGCTGGATGCGCCGGACCAGGTCCTCCTTGCTGCCGTAGCGGCGGTACAGGCTGCCCATGCCGATCCCGGCCCGGCGGGCGATCAGCGAGACCGGGGCGTCCCAGCCGACGTCGGCGAAGACCTGCCGCGCGGCTCGCAGGAGCCGTTCGTCGTTGCGGCCGGCCTCCTTCTGTCGTCCCCTCGGGGGCCTGGGGGGCTCGGTGCGCATGGGTGACTCCGACTCCGCTCGTCCATCCGTCAGTGGGTGGCCGCCCCCTGCGGCCGGGACGGCGTGGCCGTGGGCGCCGGTCCCGAACGGTAGGCGCGGGGACGCAGCACGGCGACGAGAACGATACCGACCGCGCCCAGCGCCGCGGCGAGCCAGAATCCCGAGGTGAACGCGCTCTCGGAGGGAATGCCGGTGTCCGCGATCGTCCTGGCCTCCAGCAGGGCGGCGGCGGCCTGGCTGCCGATGGCGCTGCCGACGGTGCGGACGACCGTGTTGAGGCCGTTGCCCGCGGCCAGCTCCTGGCGGGGCACGATGGACGCCACCAGGTCGGCCAGGGCGGCGAAGCCGAAGCCCGATCCGGCGCCCACCAGGCAGAAGAGCGCGGCGAGTTCGAAGGTGCCGCCGTGCCACAGGGCGGTCGTCACCGCGCCGGCCGTCATGAGGATCATCGCGGCGAACAGCGGCGCCCGCGGCCCGAACCGGGCCTGGAGCGGGGCCGTGGCGCCGCCGGCGGCCATGGTGCACACGGAGGCGGGGAGCAGCAGCAGGCCGGACTCGACCACCGAGTGGCCCTGTCCGTACTCCGCAATCTCACCGGGCATCTGGAGCAGGAGCGGCAGCAGCACGTAGAAGAAGAACGGCACGACGCCGAGGAGCAGCGACGCGAGATTGGTGACCAGCATCGGCGGGTGGGCGAAGAGCCGCAGGTCCACCAGCGGGTCGGCCTGCCGGTTCTCCACGACGACCAGGACGGCGAAGAGCGCGAGCGAGCCGGCGAAGAGGCCGAGCAGGCCGGGCGAGGTCCAGCCCCACGCGTCGCCCTGCGTGATGCCGAGCAGGAGCAGCGACAGGGCGCCCGCCAGCAGGACCGCGCCGAGCACGTCCACGCCCCGGTCGGCGGCGCCCGGACGGCGCGGGGTCTCCGGCACGAACCGCATGACGAGCGCGGCGGCCACGACGATCAGCACGGCCTCGAAGCCGAACATCCAGCGCCAGGAGAAGTCCTCGATGATGAGGCCGCCGACGAGGAGGCCGAGGCCCGCGCCGCCGCCGAGCATGGCGGCGGTGACGCCGAAGCTGGCGGCGATCCGCTCCGGGGGCATGGACTCGCGGATGATCGCCAGGGCGAGCGGCAGCATCGCCATGCTGACGCCCTCCGCCGCGCGCATGGCGATCAGGGTCTCGACGTTGGGCGCCGCCGCGGCGCCTGCCGTGCTCGCCAGGAAGGCGAGCAGCGTGACGAGCAGCATCCGGCGGTGTCCGAAGCGGTCGCCGAGGGCGCTGATCACGGGGGTGAGGACGGCGGAGCCCAGCAGGAAGGCGGTGATCAGCCAGGCCGCCGTGCCGGTGTCCGTCTCCAGCTTCTCGGTCAGCACCGGCAGCGCCGGGACGACCATCGTCTGCATGAGCGTGTAGGAGCCGACCGAGACCAGCAATGCGGCCAGGAGCGCGTTGGGGCGGGCGCGGTGGGCGACGGAGGTTGTCATGTACCGATGCTATCGGAGCGGAGCGCTCCGGTCCAATGCCCTCGGGGCGGGAGCCCGTGGGGCGGCGGGCACCGGGGCTGCCGCCCGCACGCCTCGGTGGGTGACCGCCGGATGCGGGACCCGCGGCGGCGGCTGTCGCCCGACGCGCCGCGACGTCCGCGGCTCGGGTGACACCCGGTGGCGGACGGGCCGTACCGCGACGCGGCGACCTGGCCGGTCTCCTCGACGCGCCCGGCATCCGGCGGACGGCGGTCGGCAGCTCGCCGTCCGGCGGCGCGGGCGCGCTGAAGCCGGCCGCTCGGTGGCCGGACCGGATCGCCGCGCCGGCCCTGCTGAGCACGAGAGCGCCCGGCCACCGGCCGGGCGACGCGCCGCGCGCGCTGGGCGAAGGGAGAACGTGCTGCGGACGGCACGGCGACACCCGGGCAATGGCGCGGCGCTGATGCGACGCCGGGCGTTCGGCGTCCCGATGGCGGCCCGGGGCATCGCGGGGGCCCGACGCCCCCATCAATCCGGCCCGCGTCACCGCGCCGACGCTCGCCGTCGCGGGCGCCCGCGACCCGCCCGACGTCCGCGCGGTCGCCGCCGGGCTGCCCGCGCGTCCTGCCGGACGCCGGGAACCGGCCCGGTCCCCTGCCCGCCCCGGCCGAAACGGCCGGGGCGCCAACGCGGCCTACCGGCGCGGCGGGCGCCCGTCCCGGCGGACGCGGGTGAACGGCTCGCGCGGCGGGCCGCCGTCGGTCAGCCGCCCGTACGCGGACGGCCGGCGGAACGCGTCGCCCCACGTCTCGCGGCGGCGGTAGGCGCGCAGCGCGCCGAGGTCGAACACCGCCGGGTACACGCCGGGGTGTTCGCCCGCCTCCACGCACAGCGTGTCGCGATAGTCGCCGTCCTCGTCGAACGGCATGCCGTCGAAGGCGACCGAGTGACCCCAGCCCGGGCCCGCGTAGTTGGCCATCGCCACACCGACCGTGTTCTCGTAGGCGCGGGTGCGGAACTGGGCGATGCGGTGCTGTTCGAGGTCGCAGGCGTTCGGGGTGAGGATCAGCTCGGCGCCCGCCAGCATCAGGGCGCGGGCGCTCTCGGGGAACTCCCGGTCGTAGCAGATCATCGCGCCGACCTCGACGTCACCCACGGCCGTGTCCAGGGTGGCGACCCCGAAGGAGTCGCCCGGCTCCAGCGTGGACTCGGACCAGGCGAAGGCGCAGGTGTGCACCTTGGCCTGGGTGAGGACCAGGTCGCCGTGGCGGTCGATGAGGGAGACGGTGTTGCGCGGTGGCCCGTCCCGGCGTTCCAGGTAGGTCAGGGCGACGGCCATGTCCAGCCCTGCCGCCAGCGTGCGGAAGTGGGTGACGAACGGCGAGTCCCGGTCGACGGGTTCGCCGTGCCACGCGTCGCGGTGGCCGGGGACCTCGACCGGCTCCTCGTCCTCCCACAACTCCGGGTGGCGGTAGACGTTCTCCTCGGCCTGCTCGGGGGTGGCGGCCGAGGCGTAGCCGTTGCTCCACATCTCGGGGAAGAGGGCGATGTCGGCGCCCAGCGCCTTGGCGCGGCGGCAGGCGGCCTCGCCCGCCTCCCGGTTGGCGTCGAGGTCATGGCCCGGACGGTCGAGCTGGAGCAGCGCGACGGTCAGGAACGTACTCAACGGGGATGGCTCCTTCGTGTATTGCCTTCTGCGGAAACGTGGTTCACGAAGGAGCCTTCGGCGGTCCCCTGACGCAGGGCGGTCGTCACAGCACGCGACCACCGTACTCCGGCCGATCCGTAGGGACCGCGCGACCGGCGACAACGCGGGGAGGCTGCTGTGCCGGTGCGCGGATCCGTCCGGAGGCTCCGGGACCTCTGCCCTGCACAGCGGAGGTATCGGTGCCTGTCGGGAGTCTGCCGGAACATCGCCCGAAATCCAGCAGCACCCGGACAGTTTCGGTCGCGTTGCGTATCCCCTCAGCTACCAACCGGTGAAGATTCAAGTTCGTGGCAGAGGCTGCCACCTGGCTGCTTGGCCTCCGCACTGCACGCGTACCGGACGAATCGACACGCCCGCAACACGGCTGAATCTAGCGGTTTTTCGGCGCCATCGACATGGATGAGCTGGTCAGAGACATATGCCAGGGCCTCCTTCAGGACACCCGATCACCTGCGCGCACGCTATCAACCAGCCCGCCTTCGTGGGCTACTTCACACAGAAGACCACCGGCCACTTCCCGCCGTCATCCCGCGGGCCCCGCCGCCAGCGCCGCGGCGACCGCCGCGATGTGCTCCGGACCCACCCGGCAGCAGCCGCCGATCAGCCGCGCGCCCGCCGCGCGCCAGGCGACGGCCGCGCCCGGCGCGTACGTGCCGGGACCGCGCCAGCGGCCCGCCGCCGGGTCCCACTCCTCGCCGCTGTTCGGGTACGCCACCACCGGCTTGCCGGTGACCTCGGCCGCCAGCGCCACCGCGTCCGCGACCTCGGCCGGGGAACAGCAGTTGACCCCCGCGGCGATCACCTGCGGCTCGTCCGCCGCCACCGCGAACGCCTCGGCCAGCGGCTGCCCGGCGCGCGTGCGACCGCCGGCCACGGTGTACGACAGCCACACCGGGATCCCGCAGCCGCGCGCGGCGCGCAGCAGCGCCTCCGCCTCCGTCACGTCGGGCACGGTCTCCAGCGCCAGCACATCGGGCCCGGCCGCGGCCAGCGCCGCCACCCGGGGCCGGTGGAACCGGGCCAGCTCCGCGACGCCCAGCCCGTACCGCCCCCGGTACTCGCTGCCGTCGGCCAGCACCGCGCCGTACGGGCCGACCGAGGCGGCGACCCACTCCGCGCCCGCCTCGCGGGCCAGCCGCACGCTGTCCCCGAACAGCCGCGCCGCCGCCGCCCGTCCGACGCCCCGGCGGGCGAAGCCCTCGAACGACGCCTGGTAGCTGGCGGTGATCACCACCCGCGCCCCGGCCCGCACGTAGGCGGCGTGGGCCGCCCGCACCTGCCCCTGGTCCTCGGCCAGCAGCCGGGCCGTCCACAGCGGGCCCGACACGTCGCAGCCCTGGGCCGCGAGCTGGTTGGACAGGCCCCCGTCGAGGACGAGGGTCCGGTGGTCCAGCGGCGGCGCGCTCACCGCCGCACCCGCCGCACCGTGGTGTCCCCGCGCACCGCCGCCTCGCCCCTCACCGCACCCGGGACAGGACCCGGTCGGCGATCAGCTCCAGGTGGTCGAGATCGTCCAGATCCAGGATCTGGAGGTAGATCCGGGACGAGCCGGTCTCGGCGTAGCGCCCGATCTTCTCCACGACCTCCTCGGGCGAACCGGCCAGACCGTTCCGCTTCAGCTCCTCCACCTCGCGGCCGATGGCCCCGGCGCGGCGGGCGACCTCGGCGTCGTCCCGGCCGACGCAGGCGACGAGCGCGTTCGAGCAGATGATGTCGCCGGGCTTCCGGCCGGCCTCCTCGGCGGCCCGGCGCACCCTGTCGAACTGGGCGGCGCTGTCCTCGGCCGAGGCGAACGGCGCGTTGAACTCGTCGGCGTAGCGGGCCGCCAGGCGCGGGGTGCGCTCCTTGCCCATGCCGCCGAGCAGCACCGGCACCCGCCGCTGCGCGGGCTTGGGCAGTGCCGGGGAGTCGGTGAGCCGGTAGTGGGCGCCCTCGTAGGAGAACGTCTCCCCGACCGGCGTCTCCCACAGCCCGGTCACGATGGCGAGCTGCTCCTCCAGCCGGGGGAACTTCTCGCGGGGGAACGGGATCCCGTACGCGCTGTGCTCCGCCGCGAACCACCCGGCGCCCAGGCCGAGTTCGACCCGGCCGCCGGACATCGCGTCCACCTGCGCGACCTGGATGGCCAGCACCCCCGGCAGCCGGAACGTGGCGGCCGTCATCAGCGTGCCGAGCCGGATGCGGCTGGTCTCCCGGGCGAGCCCGGCGAGGGTGATCCAGGCGTCGGTGGGTCCGGGCAGCCCGTCCACCCCGCCCATCTTGAGGTAGTGGTCGGACCGGAAGAACGCGTCGAACCCCAGCTCCTCGGTAGCCCTGGCGACGGAGAGAAGGGTGTCGTAGGTCGCGCCCTGCTGCGGTTCGGTGAAGATACGGAGATCCATGGCCCCATTCTCCGCCCGCCGCACCGGGGCACGCGGCTTCTCACATCGCGTACTTCTCGTCGACGCGCACCCGCAGGTGACTGTTCTCCCGGCTGTTCAGGTCCCGCAGGACCGCCTGAGCCCGCGTCTCCTCGGCCCGCGCCGCCTCCTCGCGGCCGAGCCCGCGCAGCGCCGCCGCCAGCCAGGTGCGGTGCTGCGCCACCACGAACGGGTCGAAGGGCTGCTCGGCGGCATGGCTCAGCGCCCGGCCCGACCAGCGCGCCGCCTCCTCGAACTCCCCGGTCTCCAGGTGGTATTCGGCCAGCACCCCGGCGGCGATGGTCCGCTCGTACGGCAGCGGCGCCGACTCGTAGTTCCGGCTCAGCAGCTCGTGCGCCTTCGCGTGGTGGCCGAGGAACAGGTGGCACCGGGCGAGGTTGTTGACGAGCTGCGGGCGGAACTCCTCGATGCCCGCCGCCCGCACCTCGGCCAGCGTCCGCTCCGCCACCTCCACCGCCTCCGCCAGCTTCCCCGCGGACCCCAGGCACGGCACCAGGTTGAGCGTCATCGCCAGGGCCTCCGCCCGCTCCCCCACGGACCGGCACAGCGCGATGCCCCGGTGCAGCAGCTCGACTCCCCTGATCCCGTCGCCCTGTTGCCCGGCCGCCTTGCCCAACTGCCCGTACGCCACCGCCTGCGCGAAGCGGTCCCCGCGCCGCTCCCCGACCTGGAGCGTGATCTCGCACAACCGCCGCTGCCCCCGCCAGCTCAGCCGGGTCCCGAAGTAGGTCTCCAGCGCCCGCACGCTCTCCAGCGCGAACGCCGACAGCGGCCGTCCGGCCAGCTCCTCCCCCGCGTCGTACTCGGGCGCCGCCAGCTGCCGCGCCAGCGCGATCACGTCCTCCAGCACCTCGTCCACCCACGGCAGCGACTCGTCCACCGACGTGAACCGCCGCCCCCGCGGGAAGCGGCCGGCGCCCGCCCGGTACCGCCCGCGGTAGTGCTCCGGCAGCGCCAGCGGCTCGTTCACCCGGTACAGCGAGCCCAGATACCAGCGGGCCAGCTCCGCCAGCCGTCCCGTCGCCCGCTCCCGGGGCAGCCGCGCGGCCTGCCACGCCGCCGCGGACCGCACCAGATCGTGCAGCGTGTACACGCCGGGCCGCGGACTGCCCGCGATCTGCGCGTCCGTCAGCCGGTCCAGCGCCCGCCGCGCCTCCCCCGCCGGGCAGCCGACGAGCGCGGCCACCGCCCCCGGGCTGTAGGAGCGCACCGCCGCCGCGCCCAGCAGCGGGAACATCCCGGCCGCGAGCCGGTGGTCCGGCTCGGTGCCCGCCGCGAGCTGGTCGATGCTCACCATCAGGCTGGCCCGCACGTCCAGGTCGTCCGCCGTCAGCTCGTCCGTCCGCCGCCGCTCGTCCGCCAGCACGGCCGTCCACTCCGCCACCCGCCGGCACGGGCGGGCGGCCATCCGGGTGGCGACGATCCGCAGCGCCAGCGGCAGCCGCCCGCACAGCGTCACCAGCTCCTCCCACTCGCGCCGCGTCCCGCGCTCCGCCGCCCCGCCCGCGATCGCCCGCACGAACGTCACGGCCTCCGCCACGGTCAGCGCCGCCAGGCGGAGACGGTGCCCGGGCCCGATCCCCGTGAGCGGGGTCCGGCTGGTCACCAGGGCCGCCGAGCCGGGCCCGGCCGGCAGCAGCGGCGCCACCTGCCCGGCGTCCAGCGCGTTGTCGAGCAGGAGCAGCACCCGCCGGCCCGCGAGCTGCTCCCGGTAGAACGCCCCGGCCGCCGCCGGGTCCCGCGGCAGCTCGCTGCCCGGCGTGCCCAGGGCGGCCAGCAGCAGCAGCCGCGCCTCGTGCGCGTCCAGCGGCGGATCGCGCGGGTCGGCGCCGCGCAGATCGACGTGGAGCAGGCCGTCGGGGAACCGGTCCGCCACCTCACGGGCCGCGCGCACCGCCAGCGTCGACTTGCCGACCCCGCCCGGCCCGTCGATCAGGCAGACGGCGGGCCCGGCCACCGCGTGGGTCAGCCAGCCCCGGATCCGGCCCAGCTCCCGTCCGCGCGCGACGAACGTGGCGGTGCCCGGCGGGAACGCGGCGGTCGGCCCGGACGGCTCCCGCCGGGCGGGGCCCGCGCGGCGCACGGCCGGCGCCGCCGGCCGGGGATCGGCCCGCAGCACCGCCCGCTCCAGATCGCGCAGCTCGGGGCTCGGCCCGGCACCGGCCGCGGCCAGCCGCGCGCAGGCGTTCCGGTAGGCCGTCAGCGCCTCGGCGGTCCGGCCGCAGCGGTGGCGGGCGATCACCGCCTGCCGGATGAGGCGCTCCCGCAGCGGGTGGGCGCCGCTCTCCGCCGCCACGTCGTCCACCACCGCGGCGTGCTCGCCCAGCGCCAGCAGCAGGTCGAAACGCTCCTCCACGGCGACGAGCCGCAGCTCCGCCAGCCGCGGCTGTTCCCGGGCGCGCAGCGGGCACTCCGCCAGATCGGCCAGCGGCGCCCCGCGCCACAGCCCCAGCGCCTCGTCCAGCAGGCCCACGGCCCGGCCCGGCGCCCGCGCCGCCAGCTCGCGCGCGAGCCGCAGCGCGTCCTGGAACCGCCCGAGGTCGGTCTCCTCCCGGCCGGCCCGCAGCAGATAGCCGCCGGGCACCTCGCGGATCCGCCCGCCGGGCACCACCGCGATCAGCCCGGCCACGCCGTCGCGCAGCGCCTGCCCCGCGCCGGCGGACGGCTCGCCGCCCCACACCTGTGCGGCCAGCTCACCGGCCGGAACGGCCCGCCCGGCCCGCAGCGCGAGCGCCGAGAGGACGGCGCGCGGCCCGGGGGCGGTCACCGGCAGCGGCGTGCCGTCGTCCGCGAGCACGTGCAGAGGACCGAGGAGCCGGATGTCCAAGGGGAACTCCCAACCGACACGACGCCGGCACACGCCGGGCAGCGTGCCCCGGTTCCCCACCCTACCGACGGTCCATCACGGCCGGGTTACCGCGCGGTGGCCGCCCGGTCCACCGGCTGGAGGATCGCCACGCACTCCATGTGCTGGGTCATCGGGAAGAGGTCGAACGCCCGCAGGAAGCGCGGCGCGTACCCCGCCGCCCGGAAGTGGGCCAGGTCGCGGGCGAGGGCCGCCGGGTCGCAGGCGACGTACGCGATCCGGCGCGCGTTCAGCCCGGCCACCTGGCGCACGACCTCCTCGCCCGCGCCCGCCCGGGGCGGGTCGAGGACCACGAGGTCCGCCTCCGTGATGCCGGTCCTCGGCAGCACCCGCGCCACCGTGCCCTGCTCGACGCGGACCCGGGGGAAGTCCGCCAGGTTGTGGCGGGCGTCCTCCACGGCGCGCTTGGACGCCTCGATACCGAGCACCGCCCCGCGCTCCCCCATCCGGTCGGCCAGCGCCCCGGCGAAGAGGCCCGCGCCGCAGTACAGGTCGAGCGCCGTCTCGCCCTTGCGCGGCGTCAGCCCCCGCATCACCGCGTCCACCAGCACCCCGGCGGCCTCGCGGTGGCTCTGCCAGAACCCGCCGCCGCTCACCCGCCAGGTGCGGCCGTCGGCCCGCTCCCGGACGAACGCCCGCCCGTGGACCCGGTGCACCGGGTGCTCGCCGCCGCGCCCGCGCTCCCCCTCGGCCCGCATCACCGACACCGGCCGGTCCAGCTCCACCAGCGGCAGCCGGGCGCCGGGGCGCGGGGTGAGGATCGCCATGCGGTCGCTGGAGCCGGTGGCGGCGATCGCCTCCACCGTCGCGATCCCCGGCCAGCGGCGGTGCTCGACGCCCAGCTCGCTGACGCCCTCGGCGGCGATCAGGCAGTGGTCGACGGGCTCCACCTCGTGCGACCGGTGCCGCCGCAGCCCGGCGCGGCCGTCGTCGTCCACCGCGTACTGCACGCGGGTGCGCCAGGCGGGCACCTCGCCGGGCACCACCTTGTCGCCGGGCGCCGGCTCCACCGTGCCGTCCCAGCCGGCCTCCTCCGGGGTCAGCCCGGCCAGCGCCCGCAACTGCTCGGTCAGCACCTCGGCCTTCAGCCGCCGCTGCGCCCCCGGCTTGACGTGCTGCCAGTCGCAGCCGCCGCACTTCCCCGGCCCGGAGAACGGGCAGGGCGCCGGGATCCGGTCCTTCGAGGCGGTCAGCACGGTCACCGCGTCGGCGCGCAGGAAGCGGGAGTCGTCCCGGCCCTCGGTGACGCGGGCGACGACCCGCTCGCCGGGCAGCGTGTGGCGGACGAACAGCACCCGCCCCTCGGCGGTGCGGGCGACGCAGTGCCCGCCGTGCGCCACCGGGCCGACCTCGACCTCGTACTCGTGGCCCACCAGGGAGGCCGCCGTGGACGAGGAGTGTGCGGTGGGCATGACGGAGGACTCCAGTCGGGTATCCGGAAGTGGGGGACGGTCCAGTCTACGGCCGCCGGTCCCGCTCCCCCGCCCCCCGCCGGACGGCCCCCGGGGCGTTGAGCGGGTGGTGCTGCCGCCGGGCCCGTTCGCGGGCGGCCTCGGCGGAGTCGAGCTGCCAGGGCACCGAGGTGACGGTCACGCCCGGGGTGAGCAGCAGCCGGGCCTTGAGCCGCAGCGCGCTCTGGTTGTGCAGGATCGCCTCGTACCAGTGGCCGACCACGTACTCGGGGATGATCACGCTCACCACGTCGTGCGGGTGGGCCTTGCGGAGCTTCTTCACGAAGCGGATGAACGGCTGGGTGATCTCCCGGTAGGGCGCGTCGAGGACCTTCAGCGGCACGTCGATGTGCCGGTGCCGCCACTCGGCCTTCAGCTCCGCCGCCTCCACCGGGTCCACCGCGATGGTGACGGCGACGAGGCTGTCGGAGCGGAGCAGTTTGGCATACGACAGGGCGCGCAGCGTCGGCTTGTGGATCTTGGAGACCAGCACGACGGCGTGCACCTGGGAGGGCCGCACGTCCAGCTCCTCCTCCGGCACGTCCAGCGCCAGTTCGGCGGCCACCCGGTCGTAGTGCCGCCTGATCCCGGTCATCACCGCGTAGAAGATCGCCATGCCGACGAGCGACACCCAGGCGCCGTGGCCGAACTTGGTGAGCAGCACGATCACCAGCACGACGACGCACAGCGCCGCGCCGAAGCCGTTGAGGGCGCGGGCGCGGTGCATACGGCGGCGGGCCGCCGGGTCGCGCTCCTGGCCGAGCAGGCGGTTCCAGTGCCGGACCATGCCGCTCTGGCTGAAGGTGAAGGAGACGAAGACGCCGACGATGTAGAGCTGGATGAGCCGGTTGACGTCGGCGTCGAAGGCGACGACGAGCAGCGCGGCGAGGACGGTCAGGAAGACGATGCCGTTGCTGAAGGCGAGCCGGTCGCCGCGGGTGTGGAGCTGCCGGGGCAGGTACCGGTCCTGGGCGAGGATCGAGCCGAGCACCGGGAAACCGTTGTAGGCGGTGTTGGCGGCCAGGAAGAGGATGAGGGCGGTCGCCGTGGCGAGGAAGAGGAACGCGACCGAGCCGGAGCCGAAGACCGCCGCCCCGACCTGGGCGATCACCGGGTCCTGGTGGTATCCGGGGCCCGCCGGCACACCGCCGATCAGCAGGTCCCGGGCGGGGTCCTCGGCCAGGCGCACGTCGGTGTGGAGGGCGAGCGTCATCACGCCGAGGAACATGGTGGCCGCCAGCGCGCCCATCAGCGCCAGCGTGCCCGCGGCGTTGCGCCCCTTCGGCTCGCGGAAGGCGGGCACGCCGTTGCTGATGGCCTCCACCCCGGTGAGCGCGGCGCAGCCGGAGGAGAACGCGCGCAGCAGCAGGAAGGCCAGGGCGAACCCGGCCAGGCCGGTCTGCTCGGGAACGATGTCGTAGTCGGCGGTCGGCGCACGCATCGTGTCGTCCAGCACGAGGGCCCGGAAGCCGCCCCAGGCCACCGTCCCGAGCACGCCTATGACGAACGCGTAGGTGGGGATGGCGAAGAGGGTGCCGGACTCCTTCACGCCGCGCAGGTTCATCAGCATCAGCACGGCGATGACGGCGAGCGCGCACAGCACCTCGTTGCGCTCCACGAAGTGCGCCGCAGAGCCGAGGTTGTCGACCCCGGCGGAGACCGAGACGGCGACGGTCAGCACGTAGTCCACCAGCAGCGCGCTGCCGACGGTGATCCCGGCCCGGCGCCCGAAATTGCTGGAGACGACCTCGTAGGCGCCACCGCCGCCCGGGTACGCCTGCACGGTCTGCCGGTAGGAGGCGACCACAGTGATCATGAGAACCACGACGGCCGCCGTGATCCACACGCTGTGGTGGTAGGCCGACAGCCCGGCGATGGAGAGGATGAGCAGCACCTCGCCCGGCGCGTAGGCCACGGAGGACAGCGGGTCGGAGGCGAACACCGGCAGCGCGATCCGCTTGCGCAGCAATGTCTCGTGCAGAGTGTCGCTGCGCAGCGCCCGCCCGAGCAGCAGGCGTTTGGTGCCATCCATGCGATCACCGTATAGCGTGGTCCCGCGCGGAGGAGAGCTATGCACATCGTGATCATGGGCTGCGGCCGGGTCGGCGCGACCCTGGCGCAGAACCTGGAGGAGCGGGGCCACTCGGTCGCGGTCATCGACCAGGACCCCACGGCCTTCCGCCGGCTCGGCTCCCGCTTCGGCGGCCGGCGGGTGACCGGACTCGGCTTCGACCGGGACACGCTCACCGAGGCCGGTCTCGCGGACGCGGGTGCCTTCGCGGCGGTGAGCAGCGGGGACAACTCCAACATCATCGCGGCCCGGGTGGCCCGCGAGGTGTTCGGCGTCGAGAACGTGACGGCCCGCATCTACGACTCCCGCCGCGCCGAGGTGTACGAGCGCTTCGGCATCCCCACGGTCGCCACCGTCCGCTGGACCGCCGACCAGATGCTGCGCCGCCTGCTCCCGGCGGGCGCCGAGCCGCTGTGGCGGGACCCGACCGGCGGGGTGCAGCTCTCCGAGGTGCACGTCACGCCCGCGTGGGTGGGCCACCGGGTGAGCGCGTTCCAGGAACGGACGGGCGTGCGGGTCGCCTTCCTCACACGGATGGGCGAGCCGACCCTGCCGGACCGGCGGACGGTGCTCCAGGAGGGCGACCTCGTGCACGTGATGATGTACAGCGACCGGGTGGCCGAGGTGGAGGCCGCGTGCCTGCTGGGACCGGAGGCCCCGGCATGAGGGTCGTCATCGCGGGCGCCGGCGCGGTGGGGCGTTCGATCGCGGCGGAACTGCTGGAGAACGGTCACGAGGTGCTGCTGATCGACAAGTCGCCCCAGGCGGTGTCGGTCACGCGGGTCCCGGAGGCGGAGTGGCTGCTGGCGGACGCCTGCGAGATCACGACGCTGGACGAGGCCGCGCTGGAACGCTGCCAGGTGGTGATCGCGGCGAGCGGCGACGACAAGGTGAACCTGGTGGTGTCGCTGCTGGCGAAGACCGAGTACGGCGTGCCGCGCGTGGTGGCGCGGGTGAACAACCCGAAGAACGAGTGGCTGTTCAACGACGCCTGGGGCGTGGACGTCGCGGTCTCCACGCCGCGCCTGATGTCGGCACTCGTGGAGGAGGCGGTGAGCGTCGGCGACCTGGTCCGCCTGCTCCGCTTCAGCCAGGGCGAGGCGAACCTGGTCGAACTGACCCTCCCCGAGGGCGCCACCCTGGTCGGCACCCGCGTCGGCGAGGTCGCCTGGCCCCAGGACACGGCCCTGGTGACGATCATCAGGGGCGCCCGGGTCCTGATCCCCGACCCCGACGACGCCCTGGCGGCAGGCGACGAACTCCTCTTCGTGGCCGCCCCGGCCCGCGAGGCCCAGCTGGAGGAACTCCTGTCCCCCCGCAACACGAAAGGCTGAAGCGCGTTGCAGAAGACTGGAGAGGCACGGTTACGGCCGGTGCTCGGCAGCCGCGACCGAGCGCCTTTGCCCTGGTCCGGTCTGGCCTATGGCCTGCCCGCAAGGGCGTTCCGGGGGTCGGCCGACAGCCGTCCGGCGGTTCCGCAACGCGCTGTGGACTGTGGTCTCGGGACGCTGGTGACACGCGTGCCGGGTGGTCGAGGACCCTCGTGTCCCACCGTGATGCCCCGCTGACTCCGACGGGACGTTCTTCGTCCGGCCGGGTGCGTTGTGGAGGGCGGATGGCCGCCGATCGCCCTCGGGCGCCCCTTGCGGGCAGCTCATGAACCGGCCGGAACCACGGGGGCTTCCCGGACTCCGTCCGGGGGATCCCCAGGTGTTACGAAGACGGTCCGGCGCGATGTCGACGGGACACCCGAGGGCGTCTCCGGGGCGGTGCCCGCCAACGTCGCGGCACCCCCCAGCACCCCGGGGGGTTTGGTGGGTGGGGAAAAACCCGGCCGCAGGGGGTCAGCGGGGTGGGGCCGCCTTCGCGGCCTCCGCCGCCTCCGCCGCTTCCGCCGCGGCTTCCTCGGCCTCCCACTCCGCGATCACATCGATCGGCGCGGGCGCCTTCACCAGGATGATCCACGTGCAGTACACGGCCACCAGGAACGGCGGAATGCCCAGCGCCACCCGCAGCCAGCCGAGCTGCGTCGCGTCACCCCAGAAGTAGATGGGGAACGTGATCGCCGACTTCGCCAGCAGGATCCCGCCCCACACATAGCTGGCCCTGGTGTACGCCCGCTTGCGCCCCGGGTTCCGCGTCCGCCACGACAGGTTCTCCCGGAAGACCGGCCCCAGGATCACGCCCAGCAGCGGGACCCCCGCCAGCGACGTCACCACGTACGCCACGCCCAGCACCAGCGTGTACAGCATGCCGGGCAGGTAGAAGTTCTTCGCATCCCCCGACATCATCGCGAAGGCCGCGCCGAAGGCCACCCCGAAGACGCCGCCCAGGGCGTGCTTCAGGGTGTCCCGCCTGGCCAGCCGGGCCACGGCCAGCACCGCGGAGATGCTCAGCGCGGCGATGGCCGAGACGTTGATGTTCCGGTTGATCGTGAAGCTGAGCACGAAGACGAGCCCGGGCACCGTGGTCTCCACCATGCCCCGGACGCCGCCGAACGCCTCGAAGAACGCCGCCTTCGTCGCGGCCTCGTCCGCCACCTGCTCGGCGATCTCTCTGTCGGACCTCTCGGACCTGTCGGATGTGGTCACCCGGCTACTCCTGTCCACGGGGTTGCAGCTCGTATCGGGGATTGAACAGCACCGGCCGGCCGTGTGTCATCGCGATGCGCCCGGAGGCCACCAGCGCACGGCCCGGCTCTATGCCGGCGATCGCGCGCCTGCCCAGCCAGACCACGTCGAGCGACGCCGAGCCGTCGTCCAGCTCGGCCTGGAGGGCGGGCATCCCGGCCACGGTGCGTTCCGTCACCGAGCGCAGCGTACCCGTCACACGCACCACGGGCCGCCCCTCGGGCCGTTCGCCACAGTCGCCGATCCGCGTGCACCCGGCGTCCGTCGGCCCGGCCGCGGCGGCCAGGTCCCCGCCGTCGTCCGGCCCGGCGGCCCCGTTGGATCCGGAACGCCCCAGCAGCCGCCGCAACCGGCCGCCGCGCCGCCCGGTCCCCGCACCGCTCTCCGCGTCCGCGTCCGCACCCGCTCTCATGCCATCAGCGTAACGGTCACCGTTCGAAGCGGTAGCCCATGCCGGGTTCGGTGATCAAGTGGCGCGGGGCGGACGGATCCGCCTCCAGCTTGCGGCGGAGCTGCGCCATGTAGACGCGCAGGTAGTTCGTCTCCGTCCCGTACGACGGCCCCCACACCTCCTGCAGGAGCTGTTTCTGGCCCACCAGGCGGCCCGCGTTGCGGATCAGCACCTCCAGCAGGTGCCACTCGGTCGGGGTCAGCCGGACGTCCCGGCCCTCGCGGTGGACCTTCTTCGCCGCCAGGTCGACGGTGAAGCCGTCGGTCTCCACGACCGCCTCCTCCCCGCCCGCGCCGGGCTCGGCCCGCCGCACCGCCGCCCGCAGCCGGGCCAGCAGCTCGTCCATCCCGAACGGCTTGGTGACGTAGTCGTCGGCGCCCGCGTCCAGGGCCTCCACCTTCTCGTCCGACGTGTGCCGGGCCGACAGCACGATGATCGGCACGCGGGTCCAGCCGCGGATGCCGCCGATGACCTGCACGCCGTCCATGTCGGGCAGGCCGAGGTCGAGGATGACCACGTCCGGGTGGCGGTCGGCGGCCAGCCGCAGCGCCGAGGCGCCGTCGGTCGCCGTGTCCACCTCGTACTTGCGCGCCTTCAGATTGATGACGAGCGCCCGCAGGATCTGCGGTTCGTCATCGACCACGAGCACCCGGTGCATGGGCCGCCCTCTCTTCCTCCACCGCCACTGGGCCCGCGCCCACGCCCGCGCCCGCGTCGGCCGCCGGGAGCGTGAGCACCATCGTCAGCCCGCCGCCGGGCGTGTCCTCGGCGTCGAGCGTGCCGTCCATCGCCTCGGCGAAGCCGCGGGCGACGGCGAGCCCGAGCCCGACGCCGTTGCCCCGCGGGGTGTCGCCGTACCGCTGGAACGGCTCGAAGATCCGCTCCTTGTCGCTGTCGGGAACGCCGGGTCCGCGGTCCACGACCCGCAGCTCGACCCGGCCGCCCAGCGCGCTGGCCCGGACCCGCACGGGCAGCCCGCGCGGACTGTACTTGACGGCGTTCTCCACGACGTTGGCGACCACGCGCTCCAGCAGCCCGGGGTCGGCGGCGACGAACGGCAGCGACTCGGGGACGTCCAGTTCGACGCCCGCCTCCGGCACGCCGCCCAGCGCCCTGGGCACCACCTCGTCGAGGTCGATCGCCCGGATCAGCGGCCGGACGGTGCCGGTCTGGAGACGCGAGGCGTCCAGCAGGTTCCCCACGAGCTGGTCGAGCCGGTCCGCGCCCTGCTCGATGCTCTCCAGCAGGTCCGCCTCGTCCTCCTCCGACCAGGCCACGTCGTCCGAGCGCAGCGACGACACGCTCGCCTTGATCGCGGCCAGCGGGGTGCGCAGGTCGTGCGAGACGGCGGCCAGCAGCGCGGTGCGGATCCGGTTGCCCTCGGCCAGCTTGTGCGCGCGGCCCGCCTCGTCCCGCAGCCGCTCCCGGTCCAGGATGGCGGCGGCGTGGGCGGCGAAGGCGGTGAGGACGCGGCGGTCCTCGGCGGGCAGCACCCGCCCGGACAGCGCCAGCATCGCGCCCTCGCCGACGGGCACGTCCACGTCCGCGTCGTCCGGCGCGTTGACCGGCTTCGCCCCGGGCACGACGGACACGCTGCGCACGCAGCTCCACCGCCCGCGCTCGCCGTCCCGCTCCAGCAGCGCGGCGGTCTCCATGCCGAACGTCTCCCGGGCTCGGGCCAGCAGCGCGTCGAGGGAGTCCTCGCCGCGCAGCACGCTGTCGGCGAGCAGCGTCAGGGTCTCGGACTCCGCGCGCAGCCGCGCGGCCTGCTGGGTGCGGCGGGCGGAGCGGTCCACGACGCCCGCGACGGCGACGGCGATCGCGAAGAAGGCGACGATGGCGACGATGTTGTGGCCCTCGGCGATGGCCCACTGGCGCGTCGGCCGGGCGAAGTAGTAGTTGAGCAGCAGCGTCCCGGAGGCCGCGGCGACCAGGCCGGGCAGCAGGCCCCCGGTCAGGGCGGCGAGGACGGCGACGGAGAGGAAGAGGAGGACGTCGCTGGCGAACTCGGCGCCGGTGGCCGGTCCGGTCAGCGCCCAGGCCAGCAGCGGCGGGCCGGCCAGCCCGGCGATCCAGCCGCCGGCGGTGCGGGCGCGGCCCAGCCGGGCGCCGTGCGCGGCGGGCAGGCCCCGGCCCTTGGCCACCTCGTCGTGGGTCACGATGTGGACGTCGAGGTCGGGGCCCGATTCGCGGGCCACGGTGGCGCCGACGCCCGGCCCGAGGACGTACTGCCAGCTCTTGCGGCGGCTGGAGCCCAGGACGATCTGGCTGGCGTTGACGCCGCGGGCGAAGTCCAGGAGCGCGCGGGGGATGTCGTCGCCTATCACGTGGTGGAAGGTCCCGCCGAGCTGCTGCACCAGGGAGCGCTGGGCCGCCAGCTCGCGCGGCGAGGCGGAGGTGAGGCCGTCGGCGCGGGATATGTAGACGGCGAGGATCTCGCTGCCGGAGCTCTTGGCGGCCATCCGCGCGGCCCGGCGGATGAGGGTGCTGCCCTCGGGGCCGCCGGTGAGGCCGACGACGATGCGTTCGCGGGCGTGCCAGGCGGAGCGGATGCCGTGCTCGCTGCGGTAGCGGCGCAGGTACGCGTCCACGCGGTCCGCCGTCCACAGCAGGGCCAGCTCGCGCAGGGCGGTCAGGTTGCCGGGCCGGAAGTAGCGGGAGAGCGCCGCGTCGACCTTGTCCGGGGCATAGATGTTGCCGTGCGCCATGCGGCGGCGCAGCGCCTCGGGGGCCATGTCGACCAGCTCGATCTGGTCGGCCCGCCGGACCACCTCGTCGGGCACGGTCTCCCGCTGCCGGACGCCGGTGATGGCCTCGACCACGTCGCCCAGCGACTCCAGGTGCTGGATGTTGACGGTGGAGATGACGTCGATGCCCGCGTCGAGCAGCTCGTCGATGTCCTGCCAGCGCTTCTCGTTCCGCGAGCCGGGCACGTTGGTGTGGGCCAGCTCGTCCACGAGCGCCACCTTCGGGGCCCGGAGCAGCACGGCGTCGGTGTCCATCTCGGTGAAGACGCCGTCGCGGTGGCGGATCTCGCGGCGCGGCACCTGCTCCAGGCCGTGCAGCAGCGCCCGGGTGCGCGGCCGGTCGTGGTGCTCGACGAGCGCGACGACGAGATCGGCCCCGCGCTCGGCCCTGCGGTGTGCCTCGGAGAGCATGGCGTACGTCTTGCCGACACCGGGGGCCGCGCCCAGGTAGATCCGGAGTCTGCCGCGGCGTGCCATGGGTCCATTCTCATCCGCCCGCCGGGAAACGTCCGGCCGCCCCAGCCGCACAGGCATCAGGGTCTCGTATGGAAATCCGATTCACAGACCCAGGGGTTTCTGTGCAACGGTGCCCCGCACGCGGACCGGAGCGATACGGTGACTGTCAGTCTCCGGACCGTCGCACAGATGGGGTGATCCCAATCACCGCAGAGTCCCCGCTGGCCGCCTGGTTGCACCGGCTCGACGCCGGGCGGCTGCGCGACCTCCTCGCCGCCCGCCCCGACGTCGCGCGCCACCCCTGCCCGCAGAGCCTGCCGGAGCTGGCGGGCCGGCTCTCCGAGCAGAAGTCGGTGGCGCGGGCCCTGGCCAGGCTCCCGCTGCGCTGCTTCCAGGCCGCCGAGGCGCTCGCCGCGCTCACCGCCCTCTCGCCCCCGGAGCAGGGTGTCCCCCGGGACCGGCTCACCACCCTGCTCGGTGACCCGGGCCCCGGCGTCGACACGGCACTGACCGAGCTGACCCAGTACGCGCTGGCCTGGCCCGACGAGGACGGGCACCTGCACATGGCCGACATCCTGCGCGAGACGTGGCCGACGCCGCTGGGCCTCGGGCGCGGGCTGCGGCACCTGATGGCCGAGAAGAGCACCGAGGACCTGCACGCGGTCCTGACGGCCCTGGGCGTCACCCCGCCCGCCACCCGGGACGAGCGGCTGGCGGCGCTGCTGGACCACCACGGCGACCGCGACCGGGTGGCCGCGCTCGCCGCGGCGGCGCCCGGGGAGACGCGCGAGCTGCTGGCCAGGCACAGCCGGGCCGTCTCCGAGGAGCGCGAGAC
The DNA here is from genome assembly GCF_051386415.1 of Streptomyces sp. URMC 129. Lineage (NCBI taxonomy): Bacteria > Bacillati > Actinomycetota > Actinomycetes > Kitasatosporales > Streptomycetaceae > Streptomyces > Streptomyces sp. URMC 129. The sequence goes on along the minus strand of NZ_JBPQTQ010000008.1, from coordinate 6,749 downwards.
GGCGCCGGCCCCGGCCCTGCGGTGGGCGCTCGACCGCGCCCTGCTGGTCCGCGCCCGGTACGGCTACGGGCCCGCCCGGATGCCCGCCGAGGTGGCGCTCGCGCTGCGCGGGAGGGAGTGGCGCGCGCCGTTCGCCCCCGTCCCGCCCGTTCCGCCCCTGACGCCGGTCACCGAGCGGGCCGTCGCCGACGAGGCCGCCGCGGCGGCCTACGCCTTCGCGGGCCAGGCGGCGGCCGTCCTGGCGGCCTGCGCGGCCGAACCCCCGGCCCGGCTGCGGACCGGCGGCGTCGGCTCCCGCGAGCTGGCCCGGCTGGGCACGGCGGCGCAGTGCGGCGAGACCGAGGTGCGGCTGGTGCTGGAGACCGCCTGGGCGGCGGGGCTGCTGGCCCGCGACGGCGACCGTTTCCCGGTGACCGACGCCTACGACCAGTGGGTGGAGCGCGACCCGGCGTTCCGCGTGGCAGCCCTGCTCCGCGCCTGGTGGTCCCTCGCGGGCTCCCCGACCCGGTCGCGCGACGCCGAGGGCCGGGTGCTGCCCGCCCTGATCGACGGGGTGCCGCCGCGCAACGACCGGCTGGCCGCCCGCCGCGCGCTGCTCGCCACCGCCGCCCGGCTCCCGGCGGGCCAGGGCGCGCGGGACCTGACGGCGTTCGGCGCGGCCGTCGCCTGGCACCGCCCGATGGCCCGGCGGCTGGACGAGGACAGCCCGCCGTTCGCCACCCTGCTGCGCGAGGCCGCCATGCTCGGCGTGCTGGCCCGGGGCACGCTGTCCCCGCTCGGCGCGGCCCTGCGCTCCGGCGACGAGGAACGCCTCACGGAGGCGGCGCTGCGGCTGCTGCCCGCCGCCACCGAACGGGCCCGGATCGGCGGCGACCTGACCGCCGTCGTCCCCGGCGCGCCCGCGGCCGGACTGGAGCGGCTGCTGAACTCCGTGGCCGACCGGGAGGCGCGCGGCGCGGCCTCGGTGTGGCGGTTCACGCCCGCGAGCGTCCGCCGCGCCCTGGACGGGGGCGGCACGGCCGAGTCGATCGAGGCCGACCTGTCCGCCGTCACCGAAGGACCGCTGCCGCAGCCGTTGCGCTACCTGATCAAGGACGCCGCCCGCCGCCACGGCCGCCTCCAGGTGGTGGCCGCCGCCTGCGTCGTCCACGCGGCCGAGCCCGCGCTGATCACCGAGATCCTCTACCACCGGAGGCTGGCCGGGCTCGGCCTGCGGCTGCTGGCGCCCACGGTCCTGGTCAGCCGGACCCCGGTGAGCGAGACGCTGGCCGCCCTGCGCGACCACGGCTACGCCCCCACCTCCGAGGCGGCCGACGGCACGCTGCGGGTCGAGCGCCCGGAGCGCGCCCGCGCCAAGGCCGTACCGCCGCAGCGGCGCTACGGCGGCGCGTCGCTTCCCGAGGCCGGGGAGCTGGACCTGCTGGCCGTCCGGCTGGCCGCCGTCCGCACCGAGACGGAACGCGTCCTGGCCGGCCTGGCCACCGGTCTGCCGCGCTCGGAGATCCGGCTGCTGGCCCACGCGATCGACAACGACCGTCCGGTGACCATCGAGTGCGAGGACGAGAAGGAGCTGCTGACCATCCACGACATCTCCCTGGACGCGCCGGGCATCTACGCCCGCTGCCGGGGGGCCGGGGACCGCCGCCGCTTCCTCGTCTCGCGCCTCGTCGGCGTCCTCACCCCCCGGTAGCGCCGGGCAGCTCGCGCAGGGCCAGGTTCAGCAGCAGGACGTTGACCCGCTCGGCGCCCAGGAAGCCGAGGTCGCGCCCCTCGGTGTGCTCCTCGACCAGCCGCTGCACGGCGGCGCGCGGCAGCCCGTTGGCCTCCGCGACGCGCGCCGTCTGGAGGCGGGCGTAGGCGGGCGAGATGTGCGGGTCGACGGCGGAGGCCGAGCCCGTCACGGCGTCCGGCGGCACCGCGGACACCGGGACCCCGTTGAACGCGGCGACCTCCTCCCTGGCCGCGCGGACCGCCGCCAGCAGCGTCGGGTCGCTCGCGCCGAGCTGGCTCCCGCCGGTGGCCAGCGGGTCGTAGCCGCTGGGGGAAGGCCGCGGCTGGAACCAGCGCGGATCGGGCCGGCCGTCGGGCCCGTTCCAGCTCTGGCCGATCAGCTCGGAGCCGACGTCCCGGCCGTCGGCGGCCACCAGCGAGCCGTCGGCCTTCCCGCCGAACGCGGCCCGCGCGACGCCCGTGACGGCGAGCGGATAGAGCACGCCGGTCACGACCGTCAGGACGAGCAGGGCCCGGCAGGCGGCCCCCACCGTGCGGAGCTGGAGGAACACGGCGATCACCCGATACCCGGTACGAGGGAGAGGAGCAGGTCGATGAGCTTGATGCCGGCGAACGGGACGACCAGGCCGCCGACCCCGAAGAGGCCCAGGTTGCGGCGGAGTATCCGGTCGGCGGACATCGGCCGGTAGGCGACGCCGCGCAGGGCGAGCGGCACCAGTGCCACGATGATCAGCGCGTTGAAGACGACCGCCGACAGGATCGCGGACTCCGGCGAGGACAGGCCCATGACGTTGAGGCGGTCCAGGCCCGGGTGGGCCGCGGCGAACATCGCCGGGATGATCGCGAAGTACTTCGCGACGTCGTTGGCGATCGAGAAGGTGGTCAGCGCCCCCCGCGTGATGAGCAGTTGCTTGCCGATCCGCACGATGTCGATCAGCTTGGCCGGGTCGGAGTCCAGATCCACCATGTTCCCGGCCTCCTTGGCGGCCGAGGTCCCGGTGTTCATGGCGACGCCCACGTCCGCCTGGGCCAGCGCGGGCGCGTCGTTCGTCCCGTCCCCGGTCATGGCGACCAGCCGGCCGCCGGCCTGCTCCCGCCTGATGAGGGCGAGCTTGTCCTCGGGCGTGGCCTCCGCGAGGAACTCGTCGACCCCGGCCTCGGCCGCGATCACGGCGGCCGTCCTGGCGTTGTCGCCGGTGATCATCACGGTCCTGATGCCCATCCGGCGCAGTTCCCCGAACCGCTCCGCGACGCCGTCCTTGACGACGTCCTTGAGGTGGACGGCGCCCAGCACCCTGGCCGTGCCGTCCCGCCGCTCCGCGACGAGCAGCGGCGTCCCGCCCCGCCCGCTGATGGACTCCACGTCCGCCAGCGTGGGCTCCGGGACGGTGCCACCGCCCTCGGTGACCCAGCGGGCGACCGCGGTGACCGCGCCCTTGCGGATCTGCCGGGCCGCGGTGTCCACGCCGGACATCCGGGTCCTGGCCGAGAACGGCACCCACACCGCGACCCCGGCCACCCCGGAGCGCTCCAGGGCGGGGCACCCGTGCCGCCCGGTGGCCAGGGCGACGAGGGAACGGCCCTCCGGCGTCCGGTCCGCGAGCGAGGAGAGCTGCGCCGCCTCCGCCAGCTCCGCCCCGGTCACGCCGGGCGCGGGCAGCAGCTCGGCCGCCTGCCGGTCGCCGTGCGTGATGGTGCCGGTCTTGTCGAGCAGCAGCGTGGACACGTCCCCCGCCGCCTCGACGGCCCGGCCCGAGGTGGCCAGCACGTTGCGCTGCACGAGACGGTCCATCCCGGCGATGCCGATCGCGGACAGCAGCGCGCCGATGGTGGTCGGGATGAGGCAGACCAGCAGCGCGGTCAGCACGACCAGCGGCTGTTCGGCGCCCGCGTGCGCGGCGAACGGCTGGAGCGTGGCCACCGCGAGCAGGAAGACGAGGGTCAGGCTCGCGAGCAGGATGTCGAGCGCGATCTCGTTCGGTGTCTTCTGCCGGGAGGCGCCCTCGACCAGGGAGATCATCCGGTCCAGGAAGGTCTCGCCCGGCCTGGCCGTGATCCGGACGACGATCCGGTCGGACTGTACGCGGGTACCGCCGGTGACGGCGGAGCGGTCGCCGCCGGACTCGCGGATGACCGGCGCGGACTCGCCGGTGATCGCGGACTCGTCCACGGACGCGATGCCGTCCACGACGTCGCCGTCGCCCGGGATCGTGTCCCCGGCCTCGCAGAGCACCAGGTCGCCGACGCGCAGCGCCGTGCCCGGCACCCGCTCCTCGGCGCCCTCCGGGGTGAGCCGCCGGGCGGCGTCGGTGCGCGCCCGGCGCAGCGAGGCGGCCTGCGCCCGGCCGCGGCCCTCGGCGACGGCCTCGGCGAGGTTGGCCGAGAGCACGGTCAGCCACAGCCAGGCCGCGATGGTCCAGCCGAACCAGTCGCCGGGGTCGGTCAGGGCCAGCACGGTGGTCAGCACCGAGCCGACCTCCACGACGAACATCACCGGGGACGCGATCATCACCCGGGGGTGGAGCTTGCGCAGCGCCTCCGGCAGGGACGTCCACAGCAGGCGCGGATCGAACCGGCCGTGCGCGACCCGGGCGGACCCCGCCCGGGGACCCGGGTGGCCGGGGGACGGCCGCTGCCCGGCCTCCCGGCGGGCGGGGGCTGAGGTGGTCATGCCGGAAGTCCTTCCGCGAGCGGGCCCAGGGAGAGGGCGGGCAGGAACGTCAGCCCCGCCACGATCACGGTGGTGGCCACGAGCAGCCCGCTGAACAGGGGCTGGTGGGTCCGCAGCGTCCCCGCCGTGACGGGCACGCGCCGCCGCCCGGCCAGCGATCCGGCCAGGGCCAGCACGAAGACCATGGGCAGGAACCGGCCCAGCAGCATGACGACGCCGAGCGTGGTGTTGAAGAACCCGGTGTCGGCGCCGAGACCGGCGAAGGCGCTGCCGTTGTTGTTCGCGGCGGACGCGTAGGCGTACAGGACCTCGGAGAACCCGTGCGGGCCGACGTTGGTCATGGCCTCCTCGCCGTCGGGCAGGGCCATGGCCACGGCGGTGCCCGTCAGCACCAGCGCGGGGGTGACGAGGATGGCGCAGGCGGCGAGCTTCATCTCGCGCGCGCCGATCTTCTTGCCCAGGTACTCGGGGGTGCGGCCCACCATCAGACCGGCGACGAAGACGGCGATCACGGCCATGACCAGCATCCCGTACAGGCCCGACCCGACGCCGCCGGGGGCGATCTCACCCAGGAGCATGCCGAAGATCAGCACCCCGCCCGACAGCCCCTGGAAGGAGTCGTGGGCGGAGTTGACCGAGCCGGTCGAGGTCATGGTGGTGGAGACCGCGAACAGCGAGGAGCCGCCGACGCCGAACCGCTGCTCCTTCCCCTCCATCCCGCCGCCCGCGAGCTGTGACGCCGAGCCGGGGGCCTGGTGCTCGACCACGGTGACGGCGACCACACCGGCCAGCCAGATGACGGCCATGGCGGCGACGACGGCGTAGCCCTGCCGCACGCTGCCTGCCATCCGGCCGAAGGTGCGGGGCAGCGAGAAGGGGATGACCAGCAGGAGGAAGATCTCCAGGAGGTTGCTGAGGCCGTCGGGGTTCTCGAAGGGGTGGGCCGAGTTGGCGTTGTACGGGCCGCCGCCGTTGGTGCCCAGGTTCTTGATCGCCTCCTGCGAGGCGACCGGGCCGCCGGTGAGGTGCTGCGTGGCGCCGCCGAGGGTGTGCACCTCCGTGCCGCCGGAGAAGTTCTGCACGACGCCGAGGGCCACCAGGGCGACCGCCGCCAGCGCGGCGCCCGGCAGCAGGACGCGCACCACGCCCCGGACCAGGTCGGCCCAGAAGTTGCCCAGCTCGCCGGTGCGGACGCGGGCGAAGCCGCGCACCAGCGCGATCGCGACCGCCAGGCCCACGGCGGCGGAGAGGAAGTTCTGCACCGCCAGCCCGCCGGCCTGCACGAGGTGGCCCATCGCCGCCTCGCCGGAGTAGGACTGCCAGTTGGTGTTCGACACGAACGAGACCGCCGTGTTGAACGCCTGGTCCGGGGGGATCGCGGCGAACCCGAGCGACAGCGGGAGGCGGTCCTGCACCCGCAGGAAGAGGTAGAGGAACAGCACGCCGGCCGCCGAGAAGGCGAGGACGCCGCGCAGATAGGCCGTCCAGCCCATCTCCGCGTCCGGATCGGCGCCGACGGCGCGGTAGATCCATCGCTCGACGCGGAGATGTCTTCGCGAGGAGTAGACGGCGGCCAGGTAGTCCCCGAGCGGCCGGTGCGCGAGCGCGAGTGCCGCGACCAGGGCCGAGATCTGGAGGACGTCGGCGGTGGTCTCGTTCATCGCCGCCGCTCAGAATTTCTCGGGGAAGAGCAGCGCGAGGACGAGATAGCCGAGCAGTGGACCGGCGACGCAGAGCCCGGCGACGTTCTCGCCGGTCACAGCTTCGTCACCCCGTGGGCGACGAGAGTCACCAGCGCGAATCCCGCGACGGTGACCAGGACGAAGACCGCATCGGCCATCGGGTGCTCCTGAAGGGGGGTGGGTGTCGTTGCCCCCTCACGAAAGCTCCCGGCGGCAGCCGCCGCCACGGCCCTTGATGCGGCCCTGACACCACGCACGGCACCCTTGACGGCGCCCTTACGAGGACGGCGGCGCGAGCCGCTCCCGCCCCTCGCGCTGGGCGCGCCTGCGGCGCAGGACGACGACGAGGTCGATCGCGGCGAGCACGGTCAGCACGGCACAGCCGACGGTGAGCCGCCCCAGCTCGGCGGGACTGGGCTGGTCACCGGAGTCACTGGCGGCCCACCAGACGGCGAGCACGACGGTGACGGCCGCGAAGAACGGCAGGAAGATCCCGGACAGCAGCAGCCGCAGGCGCAGCGCGCTGTAGGCGGTGACCGGCTCGGTCCCGGTCCGCGGACGGCGTCCTCGGTTCATGACGGCCTCCTCGCAGCCCCCCGGGTACCCCCCGCCCGGACCGGCGACACCCGGCGAGAGGCAGCGCCCCCCAAGGACGCCCCACACCC